>JAFTHG010000152.1 GCA_017457555.1 Kiritimatiellia bacterium
ACAGCCTCATCAATTAATGCACTTCGCTCCGAGCGGTGTTTTGTACGTGCATATCTTAGCTTCATTTTCGTCATGTATTCCCTCGTTGTTTTTGCTGTCATGGCGTAGCTCCTTCGGTGCACATTCAAATGACACATAGGAGCAATAGTGTGACATAACTGGATTTTTCTTCGGTGCACATTACTATGACACATCACGGGGAACAAAGTTTTTCACTGGAATATGCGGCGTAAAGGGCAGAGTTTCGCTATACTATTATATTAATTGGAAAAAGGAGTTTTTGAATGTTAAGACATGGACGCCTATCGCTGATTTTAGTAGGGATTCTCTATGCGGCAGGATTGGCATTTGCATTGCCACCAATGCCGGAATTAATGGATCGAGATGCCCGTCTGCAACAAGCACGTGAGGTCACACGGGAGATGGCTCCGGATGCCCGTACACTGACGTTTGCTCAAGCACGTTATGTGGTCTATGCTTCGGATGGCACCAGTACACTCTGGATTGAGTGGTGGGTGAAGGCCTTTACGGATGAAGGTGCAAAAGAGTTGCGCGATATTCCGCTGTTTTACAAAAAAGGATTTAATGAAGGTGAGTTTCAGATGGCGGAGGTGGTCCGTCCGGATGGCACGATTCTTCCAGTGGATTTGCGTAAAAATGTGCAGGACGTTTCCTCAAATGACGGCAATGCAGAAAATATTTACGATGAAAATTCCCGCAATTTGGTACTGACAATTCCGCAATTTGAGAAAGATGATACGTTACATTTCGTGATGGCACGCCAGACGATGCGTCCGCGTATTCCCGATACATACACCGATTTTGATACTTTTGAAAGCACAGAATGTCCATTGCCCTATGCGTCATTGACCATTGTTGCGCCCAAAGAACTGCCGTTGAAGAGTGTGGCGGTATTGGATGAAGTGCCAGGAACGATTGAATCCAGCCAGAAAACCTTGTCGGACGGACGCACGGTTTATCGCTGGGTTGCACAAAATGTGCCGCAAACATTTGCAGAAGACAATATGCCTGAGGAAGAAACGCAGGTTCAGCGTGTAATTGTTTCAACCTTTGCATCGTGGGAAGAACTCTCCAAGTGGTATTGGGGGCTTTGCGAACCGCATTTCGCAATGACGCCAGCGATTGTAGAGAAGGTAAAAGAATTAACCGTAGGAAAGACGCCAGACGAACAAATTGCCGCACTTTTCGGTTTTGTGGCTCAGGGCATTCGTTACATGGGCATCATTGCAGAAGACACGGCACCAGGTTATGAACCGCATGATGTGGCACTCACCTTTGAAAATCGTTATGGTGTGTGCCGTGACAAAGGTGCCTTGCTGGTGGCAATGTTGCGGGAAGCAGGATTCAATGCTTTCCCTGTTCTGATCAACGCAGGCTCACAACGTGATAAAGAAGTGCCGTTGCCGTTCTTCAATCATGCGATTGTTGCGGTGGATAAGGGTGATTACGATTATTATTTGGTTGACCCGACCGATGATACCGCTCGTGCGGAGATGCCGGCTTATTTGAGCGATTGCACCTACTTGGTGGCCCGTCCTGAAGGTGACACATTGCGTGTCACGCCGGTGCCGCCACCGGAAGCCAACCGCGCTACTATTCAAACGGAAGCTGCTTTGGCACCGGATGGCAATTTGTCATTAACGGCAACCCTTCGTTTTGATGGTGTGAATGATAATGCCTATCGGCCACTCTTCATTAAATCCACTCCGGAATTATTGCGTGAACGTCTGGATGGTATGATGAAACGTGTGGTGCCGGGAGCGGAATTAGTTGATTTTAGTTATACTCCTGAAAATCCAAATGATATCACCCAGCCACTGACTTTGACCCTAAATGTATCCGTAAAGGACTACGCTGTGCCGAATGCAGAAGGGCGGACGATTATTCAATTGCCCTATTTCAGCCGCGTTTTCGGCCTGGTCAACTTCCTTTTTGAAGGCTTGGATCAGCCGACGCGCAAATATGATTGGGTTATTTCCTCACCTTGTGGCGTTCGTGAAGAGATGGTTTTGCGTGGATTCAATCGTTTGGGAGAGGCGCACTTACTGCCAATGGATCCGATTCTAAAGTGTAATGGTGCCTCGTATGATGTGATTTGCAAGCGTGATATCGTTACCGATACGATTACATTGACGCGTGATCTGGAATTATCTCACAAAACCTATTCACCGGAAGATTATCGCTCGTTGCGCCGTTTTGTGGAACGTATGAGCCGTTTTGAAGAGTTGCGTCCGCTTTTTGTGAAAGATAAAAATCAGGAAGAAGATGCTTCGGTGCTTTCAAATCTTGCCGAAACGACACTGAATGCTGATGGCACAGTGATGAATCGTTATGCCCGTAAAGTGCGGATTAACACTTTCCAGGGCAAGCGTGATCTGGGAGAAATAAAGTTGTGGCACGCTCCCGCTTGGCAGGATTTGACATTACAGGCGGCAGAGGTGACTACGGCAACGGGAGATTGCATTCCTGTAACACCCAAGGAAATTAACGAACTGGACAGCGATGGTGCAGCTTTGTCGCCGCGTTACCCGAATTGGAAGCAGACAGTTGTTTCGCTACCTGCAATTGAAATCGGGTCGGTTTCCTATGTAGACTGGACAATCACTTCCAAGGATAAGCGCCCCTTTTGCGAAACTGTGGTCTTTGGAAGTAATTATTCCACGGCTGAAGAAACGTATCGTCTGTCGGTTCCCCTTGCTGAAGTACCTTCCATACGGATCGCCGAACGGAATTTTGGCGGTGTAAAGGTGACGCGGATGGTTGAACAAACGGCCACTCATCAGGTGTATACTTGGACATTGACCGATTTACCTGCAGTGAAATCGGAACCGGCTACGCCCGGGGCAGAGTTGGTGAAGCCGACGTTGTATATCGCTCATCGTCAGGCGGCTGCCCATCGGACCTTGCCAATACTCTTCAAAAAAGTGGCAGAGATGTTGGATCAGAATCATCCTTTAACGGAAGCTCTTGCGGAAGAGCTCGTGGACGACATTGATGATGACGATATCAATGCGCGTTTGGAAGTTATTCAGAACACGATTGCCCGACGTATCCGTGTGCTTGGTCCGACATGGGATGCCTTGCCTTTTGGTATGGTGACAGCCCCGGATGAAACGCTCACATCGGGCTATGGCAATCGTCTGGACTGTCTGGTGTTGTGGTTGGCACTCTTGCAGGAAGCGGGTATCGATGGCGAATTAGTCTTTGCAGACAATCATTCATTGGCGTATGCCTGTGCATTCAATACGGCGCTGGCTGCACGTGATGTACCGCGTTGGACGCGCTGGACCAAGCCGTATATCCGCTTACGCGATGGTCGCTTGTTGGGCGATGCGGGCGAATTGGACCCTGTGGCGGCCACCAGCATCACGGAATGTGGTCTGATGACCGCTCGGGGTCGGGAACTCTATCACGCAGAAGAGGCCAATCGTACACGGAGTACACAGACGATTCGTGTGGTTGTTGACGGCAGTGGCGATGCGGTACTTTCTTCGGAAGTCCTACGTTATGGTTTGGAAGCCGGAGCAATGCGTCGTGTTGTGCGAGAATTTACGCCTGAAACACGTCGCCGTGCGGTTGCTGCAACCGCAAATGCGTTGGTGAAGGGTGGCGAACCCTGCAGTGAATACGTGATTGATACGGCGGCTTATCCTGTACGTTCGCGTTTGGCTGTTAAGGCAAAGAACTATGGCATCCGTCAGGGTAACCTGATTAATATTCCTGTGCCGAAGTTGGTTTCGCCACTCTATAAACTGCGTGGTACGCAGCGTCAGAATTCGATTTGGCAGGGTGAAGTGAATGATTACACTACTGAAGTGGATATCTGGTTGCCAAAGGGCTGTGAAGTTCTGTCGCGTCCGGAACCCTTTGTGGTGACTTTGCCTGGTGGCGGTCAGTATGAATTATGTCTGAAGGAAAGCCGTCAGCACTATACCGGCCAGCAACGTCTAACATACACGGTGCGTTTGAATGCGACACCGGCAATCTTAGATAACTGGCTTTTTGATGCATGTCTGGAATTGGATCGTCGCCTTGCTGCTCCAGAAATGACCACGATTGTGGTGCGGATGCCGGAATAATTCACTCGTCTTCATAGTAATTATGATTGTTCTGGGTATTGAAAGTTCATGTGATGAAACCGCAGCTGCCGTTGTACGAAACGGCACAGAGGTGCTTTCATCCGTCATTTACTCACAGGTGCCGCTTCATCAGCCCTATGGTGGCGTGGTGCCGGAGATTGCATCGCGCTCTCATATTGAAAAGATTCGTGCCATTATTGAGCAAGCATTACGCGATGCTTTCCCTGAATCAGAGGAGCCGCTGCAAGAGGTGGATGCCATTGCGGCAACGTGTGGCCCCGGTTTGGCAGCGTCACTTCTGGTTGGGTGGAGCGCTGCTAAAGGGCTGGCTCTGGCCAGTGGAAAACCGCTTCTTCCCGTAAATCACATGCATGCCCACTTATGGTCGGTGCAATTGGATAAAGGGGCGATTGATATCGCAGCGCAATATCCGCAATTAGGCTTGGCCATCAGTGGAGGTCATACTTGCTTTGTGGAAGCAACAGCGCCTGATCACTATCAATTGATTGGTCAAACTATTGACGATGCCGCAGGGGAAGCCTTTGATAAGGCTGCAAAATTGCTGGGATTGGGTTATCCCGGTGGCCCGGTGATTGACCGTATTGCGCGTGAGATTCCTTTAGAAGAACGCCATTCCATTGCCTTTCCTCAAGGCAAGGTAGCTCTGGATCATCCTTTATCGCCGGGGTTGCGCGCCGAATTATGCGTTTCGTTCAGCGGGTTAAAAACCGCGTTATTGACCTATTTTCGTAAAAATCCGCCTCAAAATGAGGCTGAAACCGCTCGCGTTTGCGCCGCTTATCAGGAGGCAATCGTGGATGCGGTGGTGAAACGTGCTGAGATTGCCCTGAAGTCCGGCAAATACAAAACCTTTGCTGTCGGCGGCGGTGTTTCGCTTAACGGCCGTCTGCGTGAGGCACTTCAAGCGTTGGCCGACCGTTATCACGTACCGCTGCTTCTGGCATTCCCGCGATACTGCGGCGATAATGCTGCAATGATTGCCGGATTAGCCTCCGTGGGTGGCGCACTTCCGGCAGAAGATCCTTTAGCATGGGATATTGATCCCTCGCTTCCCGTTTAATTTCCTTTTTTAATAACGACACACAGACCCTGAAAGGTACCTCCATTATGGCAGAAAAGAAGACCCCTCCGGCAGCCAAGCCCAGCGATAAACTCTCCGCAGTGCTGAGCCAAATCCGAAAAGAATTCGGTGATACGGCAATTATGCAGATGGGAGATTCTGAAGTAAAACAGATCCCTGTTATCTCGACTGGCGCATTTTCGCTTGATCTTGCGCTTGGGGCAGGAGGCGTGCCGAAAGGTCGTATCGTTGAAATCTTCGGCAATGAATCTTCCGGTAAGACTACGCTTTCGCTACATATTGCGGCAAATGCTCAAAAAGAGGGTGGCATTGTGGCCTTTATTGATGCGGAGCATGCATTGGATATTAACTATGCCAAGCGGATTGGCGTGGATGTGAACAACTTATTGTTGGCGCAGCCCAATTCTGGTGAAGAAGCCCTGCAAATCACGGAACAGCTGGTTCGCTCTGGAGCAGTGGATGTGGTGATTGTGGACTCGGTGGCAGCTTTGGTCCCTCAGAGTGAATTGGATGGTGAAATTGGTGATTCGCATATGGGGGCTCAGGCTCGTCTGATGTCGCAAGCCATGCGTAAACTTACCGGGCTACTGGCCAATACTAACACACTTTGTATCTTTACGAACCAAATTCGTATGAAAATCGGCGTGATGTTTGGTTCGCCGGAAACCACGACCGGTGGCAATGCGCTGAAGTTTTACGCGTCGGTTCGTATGAAAATCGCCCGCATTCAAACGCTGAAGGACAACACAGGCAAGGCGTATGGCAACCGTACCCGCGTCAATGTGGTGAAAAACAAGGTGGCTCCGCCCTTCACAGAAGCTGAATTTGACATCCTTTATTCCCGTGGTATCTCATGGGAAGGATCGGTGCTGGATGCGGCAATTGCTGCTGGCGTCGTCTTGAAGCGCGGTAGTTGGCTCAGTTTTGATAACGAACAGATTGGTCAGGGTGCCGCTGCTGCGACAGAGTTCCTCCGTGCCAATCCGGACATCTTGGAGCGCATCCGCGCCAAGGTGCTGGAAAATCGCGAGGCCTTTGCCCCGGGCGCAACGAAAGCAGAGTCCTCTGCGGAATAAATTTTGGAACTTTTCTGTGATGAAAGCACTGCCTTCCGGCGGTGCTTTTTTTGTTTCGTGTGCACGTGTGCGGTGATGTTGATGTAAAGGGTATCGCTTTTAAGGTTGTCTTTGGAGTGGGGACGGGCTTGTTCTAAAAAGGGACAAAAAAGGGGATTTTGAGCCTCTTTTACGCGAAAACAACCGCTTTTCTGCTTGCTATTAAGGAATAAATAGGGTATCTTAATGAAGTTTTACAGGCGTGCGGTTAGAAAAAACGCCTTTTTGAAGGAATTGAGTATGGCAAATGTCAAATTTTTAAGCGGCAAAAAACTTCCCCTTGAGATGCATAAAGTACGTATTGTGCAAAAATTGTATCTGCCGCCGGTTGAGAAGCGTTGTGAATTGATGCGTGAAGCTGGCAACAACACCTTCTTACTTCAGAATAAAGATGTTTTCATGGATATGCTGACCGACTCCGGTGTGAATGCGATGAGCGATTTGCAGCAGTCAGCAATGCTCCGCGCCGACGATGCTTATGCAGGCTCGGAAACTTATAACCGCATGACCGCCAAGGTGCGTGAAATCTTCGGTATGGATTACTTCCTGCCGGTGCACCAGGGCCGTGCCGCCGAAAATATTTTGGCAACGGCATTGGTTAAGCCCGGTGATGTGGTGCCGATGAACTTCCACTTTACCACGACCAAGGCGCATATCACTCGTATGGGCGGCCGTGTGGAAGAATTGATTATTGCCGAGGGGCTGGAACCTGTCAACGATTGCCCCTTCAAGGGCAACTTTGATTTGACTCGTCTGGAAGCCCTGATTCAGGAAGTTACACCCGAAAAGATTCCCTTTGTGCGTATTGAAGCCGGCACCAACCTTGTTGGTGGTCAGCCCTTGTCGCTGGAAAATATGCGCGGTGTTTCGGCCATCTGTAAGAAATATGGCATTCGTCTGGTCTTGGACGCATCGTTGTTGCAGGACAATCTCTATTTCATTAAGGCGCGTGAAGCGGCTTGTCAGCAGATGACGATCCGTGAAATCACCGCAAAAATCGCCTCGTTGATGGATATCATCTACTTCTCTGCCCGTAAACTCGGCTTCGCGCGTGGCGGCGGCATCTCCATTCGAGAGAAGGCAGTTGAACAGATGATGAAGGAATTCATTCCGTTGTACGAGGGCTTCTTGACCTATGGCGGTATGTCGGTACGCGAAATGGAAGCTATCGTGGTGGGTCTGGATGAGTCGATGGATGAAGACATCATCTCGCAGGGTCCGCAGTTTATCGAATATATGGCTTCCGAACTCCACAAACGTGGTGTGCCGGTTGTGTTGCCGGCTGGTGGCTTGGGCTGCCACATCAACGCTTCGGAATTTGTTTCTCACTTGCCTCACGAACAGTATCCCGCGGGTGCTTTGGCAGCCGCACTCTACATTGCTGGCGGCATCCGTGGCATGGAGCGCGGTACACTTTCTGAACAGCGTAACGAAGATGGCTCCGAACGTTTTGCCGAACTTGAATTGCTTCGTTTGGCAATGCCGCGCCGTGTTTACACGCTTTCGCAGGTGGAATACGCTATTGACCGCGTGGAATGGCTCTATAAGAACCGCGAATTGATCGGCGGTTTGAAGTTTGTGGAAGAGCCCAAGGTGTTGCGTTTCTTCTTCGGTCGTTTGGAACCCATCGGCGATTGGCAGCAGAAGCTCGCCGCAAAGTTCCGCGAAGACTTCGGCGATTCGCTCTAATGCCTTGTGCGGAAAGCCGTTTGTGCTTCAGCGAAACGGCGACCTTGATGATGTGAAGTTTCAGTTCTGACAGAGCGTGTCAGCGACAGGACACATCAAAAAAGATTGAATAGACGCGCAGGGTGTGTTGCCCTGCGCGTCTTTTTTTGTTGAGAGGATGTGGGTGATGAGCGCAATGTTACGTTTATTTGTGATGATGGTTGTGTTGGGCTTTGCTCACTTTGCCACAGCGGCCTGCCTTGTGATTGGGCCGAGCCGTGGGGAAGGGGGCACGCTTCAAACGCACACATGTGCCGGTTTCTGTTTTGGCGCATCGTCAGCCACCGATGATACGGTGGCGTATTATGGTCTCTTGCTGGGGCTGGCCCACGCATCAATGCAGACAAATGACGTCATGCGGATGTTTAGAGACGAGCGCTGCGACATCAATGGTTGCTCTGTTCAGCTCCTGTCACAACTCAATGGCGGAGCGTTGCGCGGTTTGTCGCTGACGGGTCTGGTGGCAGCGCATCAGGAAATGAGCGGTTGGCAACTCTCCGGTCTGGCCAATGATGCCAAAACGGTTCGCGGAGCGCAGACGGCTCTCGGCATAAATGTGGCGCAGGACGTGCGCGGTGTGCAGGTGGGCATTCTGAATCTTGCCGATGATCTCAAAGGGGTTCAAATCGGTTTGATTAATGTCAATCGCGCTGGATGGGCCTTTCCTTTGATTAACATCAGCTGGTAACGGGGCAGAGCATGATTGAATTTCGCGATGTCAGCGTCCGCTACGGACCGGAAGCCCTCTTTGAAAATGCCTCTTTTAAGATTAATCCTGGCGAACGTGTCGGGGTGGTGGGGCCTAATGGCTCCGGGAAATCGACCCTTTTCAAATTGATTCTCGGCGATTTGTCGCCAGATACTGGCGATGTCCTGCACGAGGGTTCGCCCCGGATTGGCTTTGTCCGCCAGCATTTAGAGCCCGATTCGCCCAATCAGACCCTCCTGCAATACTGCTTGGAGGGCATTCCGGGATTTGAGCAGACAGAGCGTGACATCGCCCGGCTGGAAGAGGCTTTGGCGTCTATGACCGATCCGGTTGAGAAGGAGCGCGCCTTGAAGGCACTGGGCGAGGCGCACACACGCTTTGAGCAGATGGGCGGTTATTCGCTGGAGGCGCGTGTCAAAGAATCGCTGGGCGGTCTGGGATATGACACCGAAGACTTTGATAAACCCTTTGCGACCTTTTCGGGTGGCTGGCGGATGCGTGCGGAATTATCCCGCGTCCTGGCCTCAAAACCGGGCTTGCTCCTGCTGGACGAACCCTCCAACTACCTCGATTTGCCCGCAGTAGAGTGGTTGCAACGTTTCCTCAAGGCATTTGAAGGTACCTTGGTGTTGATTTCACACGACCGTTATCTGCTCCGGGCCATCACGCGTATTACGTTGGAGGTCGATGGCGGCACCGTCACGCGCTACAATGGTCCCTTGGATTACTATTTGGAAGAACGTGAATTGCGCTATCGTCAATTGGTGCAAGCCAAGGCCAATCAGGACCGCAAGCGCGAACAGTTGGAACGATTTGTTGAACGGTTCAAGGCCAAAGCCTCCAAGGCTACTCAGGCACAATCCCGCGAAAAGCAATTGGAAAAGCTGGAAGAAATCCGCCTGCCAGCCCGCAGCCGCACCGCCGGTTATCTCCGGTTACCCTCAGCTCCCCATGCCGGAGCAGAAATTGTGCGCCTGGAACAGGCCGCCTATGCCTATCCCGATAATCCCAAACCCATCTTCTCCGATGTCGATTTGCGAGTGATGAATGGCGACAAAATCGCCATCGTCGGCTATAACGGCATGGGTAAAACCACCCTTTTGCGTCTGCTTGCCGGGACACGTCAGCCCACTGCCGGAAAGGCCGTCTTCGGTTATCACGTGGCTCCCGGCTATCAAAGTCAGGATTTGGCAGAAACCATGAACCCGGAAGAAACCGTTTTTGGGATTGCCAAAGCCGCCGCTGGAGCCCTGCCGGAAAAGGAATTGCGCAATCGTCTCGGTGGATTTGGCTTTGATGTCAATGACTGCGCCAAACAAGTCAAAGTGCTCTCCGGTGGAGAAAAGATTCGTCTGGCCTTTGTACGCATCTTCTTGAATCCGCCCAACTTCCTCCTTCTGGACGAACCCACCACCCACCTTGACCTCGAAGGTCGCGAAACCCTGCAAAAGGCCGTGCGGGATTACAATGGTACCGTGGTGCTCGTATCGCACGACGTGGAGTTTGTCCGCGGCACAGCAGCCAACATTGTGGAAGTTTCCCGCCGTGGCATCCGCCGATTCCCCGGAGGTTACGACTACTATTTGGAAAAAATCGCTGCCGAAACCCAACCCGAAGCCGCCCCCGTCACGCCGTCGGAAACCCGCCTTTCCTC
>JAFTHG010000153.1 GCA_017457555.1 Kiritimatiellia bacterium
AAGTGAATGCGTACAATTACACTTTTTTACTCCGGACCATCTTCAGGGTGTTGCGTAAATATTCCCACAAAATCCAACCAGCAATCGCAGCGACAGCGATCGCGGCTCCACACGAGAGATAGCGTGCGGCTTGCGGTGTCGCCTGCAAATAGGTTGAGAAAGAGCCTCCGAGAAGCGCAATCGTGCCCATTCCCACCAAAACACATCCAATGAAAATCACACCCAACAAGCAGAGATACGCCGAACGATGCGTGCACTTTTCCGGCAGAAAACGTGGTAAAAACGCCAAAAAGAAGAGAATCACCTTGGGATTGGAGAGATTGAGAATAACGCCTTTCAGGTAAAATCCAGCAAGCGATTGTTGTTCTGCAGTCTGTTGTGATAATCCCGACTGCCACATTCCCCACGCCACCCAAAGCAGATAAAAGGCACCCAAAAGCGAAATCAAGTCCGCAACACGGGGAAACTTCTCCAATAGAACCGCTGCGCCCAAAACAGCCAGGGTGATGTGGACGAGAAGTCCGCTCGCCAACCCAGCCGTAACCGCCAAGCCAGCCGGTGCACCAAAGGCCGCAGACTGTGCCAAGACAAAGCAGTTGTCCGGTCCCGGCGCAAAGACCATCAGAAAACACGAACCCAAATAAAGCCACAATCTCATTTTATTTCATCTCTCTTCCATGCTTTGCCTATCTACAGTTTAAATGCCGTGTATGCCAAGCAACCTCTTTTAACGTTTACGCTTCACCTATTGTATCTGCAACGATTAAAGATTGTGTACAATGAGGGCACCTTTTCGTACGTTCAATCTCTTTCTTCGCAGGCGTTTTCTTTGGAACAGGGGCGTCTTTTGCTGCATTCTATTCTGTTTACTGCCACACAATGCGGGTAACAGCCTCATGCATCCTTGCCGGTCAAATTGGCTTTTACCCACATTGAAACGATACTTTGCGGCAATCCCATCACATTGGTATACGAGCCGACACGCTCTGCAATCAGCATATCACCGCATGTATTGATGTCATAAGCCCCTGCCCGATCCAGTGGCTTAACACGATCCAGATAGTCTTGCACTGTACCAAGGCCATATTGCTTGAATACTAAACTGGTCGCCTCAATAAAGAGATCCGGATCCCGTCGTCCGGGTTTCAAGAAGGCGACTGCGGTATAAACAATCTGGCTTCGCCCTGCATAGTCTAACAACCACGCTTGCGCCTCTTCGTAATCCTTTGGTTTCCCAAGCACCTTCCCATTAAAGGACACCACTGTATCCGCAGCGAGAATCACCGAACGCGGATGACGTTTAGCCACCGACAACGCCTTCATGCATGCATTCTGCCCTACAGTAGCGACTGGGTCCCCAGGGCGCACCGATTCAGGACACGTTGCCAGATGAACCTCAAACGGAATCTTCAAATGGCGTAAGACCGCCTGACGGCGTGGCGAAGCAGAAGCAAGAATCAGTGAAGCCATTATTCCCAATACTCCCAAACAATTCTCAAACGGTTCTCACGCAGATACTGCGTAAAAGGAAGCCGCCCATCGGAGGCGGCTGATTCACTTAAAGGGTGCGTTCCAATAAGGATTCGGCAAAGCGTTTCAACAGGGTCGTATCACCCGGCAAGGCGTCTGCTGCTGCAATGGCACGTGTTGTAAATGCCGAGGCCGACGCCTTCACCTGCTCTGGGTCATTGGCATGAACCGCAAGGGCATTGAATTCATTGCCTTCTTTTGCCTGATCGGCATCCAGCAAATCATCAATCAGCTGAAATGCCATTCCAACATTATAGCCATAAGCATACGCAGCGGCGACTTGTTCAGGCGCAGCATCGGCCGCTATTGCGCCCAATTGACACGCCGCAGCGATAAGCGCACAGGTCTTCCCGCCATAAATCCGCATCATCAAATCAACATCCCATTCGGCGGAAGGGATATGCGTAGCATCAATATCTGCGACCTGACCGTGAATCACCTCCGTTGCCGCCCGTGTCAAAACCGGCAACAACGCACCGGCACGTTCACAGTAGGCAATCTGAGCAAAGGCTCTGGCCTGAAGATAATCGCCTGCCAAGACGGCCGTCGCCTCACCATACTTTGCCCACACGGTGGGTTGCCCACGCCGCAAGGTATCATTATCCATTGAGGGCAAGTCGTCATGTACCAAGGTGTAACTGTGCAGCAATTCAATCGCAACAGCCGCATTCACCGCATCTTCCGGACAGGGATTGCCGCATGCTTCTGCAACAAGGAGCGTCAATACCGGACGTACACGCTTACCACCTCCCATGACGGCGTGGTCTGAGGCGGCAAAAAAGGTCTGCAA
This sequence comes from Kiritimatiellia bacterium, assembly GCA_017457555.1. Taxonomy (GTDB): domain Bacteria; phylum Verrucomicrobiota; class Kiritimatiellia; order RFP12; family DVOR01; genus Spyradenecus. Next base: position 2,321 of record JAFTHG010000153.1, read on the forward strand.
ATACGCCTCATCTGTCGCAAACAGCGTGCGCAACCGCTGATTGATCTGCTCTGCTTTCGCAGCGAGACGTGCGCTGATTTCCGTTGTCATGCCTTCTCCTGTCAGATTAAAATCGCCCTCTGCCACAATTGACAGAGGGCCGATTTTGCTGCGCTTATTCTGCCACAGCAGCGGCGATCATATCGCCGACCTGTTCTGTGGTGAAGCCCATTTCGTTGGCGAGCTGGCTCTTCATCTTGGGCGTCACGGAGGCAATCGCACGCGTAATTGCATTCGCCGCATCTGCTTCGCCCAGATGTTCCAACATCATTGCACCGGCACCAATGGCGGCAATGGGGTTAATCGCATGCTTACCCGTCCACATCGGGGCCGTGCCACCAATCGGTTCAAACATTGAAACGCCATTCGGATTGATGTTACCGCCGGAGCTGACGCCCAGGCCGCCCTGCGTAATGGCGGCGAGGTCTGTAATGATGTCACCAAACATATTCTCCGTGACAATCACGTCAAACATTTCCGGACAGGACACCATGTAAAGCGTCGTGGCGTCCACGTGAAAATACTGACGCTCCACATCGGGGAATTCTTCACCCACTTCTGCAAAGACACGATTCCAAAGTTGGTACATGTAGGTGAGCACATTGGACTTACCAACTAAAGCAAGCGTATTCTTCTCACCCACGCCACGAGCCTTCTTACCATACTTGCGGGCATACTCAAAGGCGAAGCGGATGCACCGCTCCACCTGTTCATAGGTGTAAGTCATCACCTGAGTCGCCACGGCATCCTTGGAATCTGCACGAGAAATACCGCCCATGCCCGTGTAAAGACCACCGGAGTTTTCACGCACCACGCAGTAATCAATGTCTGCCGGTCCCTTATTCTTAAGGGGCGTTTCCACGCCGGGATAGAGGCGAATCGGACGCAAATTGATGTACTGATCCAATTCAAAACGCATCTTCAGCAGAATACCCTTTTCCAAGATACCCGGCGTCACGCGCGGATCACCAATCGCCCCCAAGAACATAGCGTCAAATGCACGAAATTCATTGAGTACGGAATCCGGCAGAATTTCACCGGTCGCCAAATAACGTCCTGCTCCCACATCATACGTGGTGGTATCTAATTTGAATCCGAAGCGACGTTCTGCAGCATTCAGCACTTTCAAACCTTCTGCAACCACTTCAGGGCCCGTGCCGTCACCCGGCACAACGGCAATCTTATACGACTTCATTGTGTTTGTTTCCTTCTTCATGTAACACTGTCCGCAGCCGGCGTACATCCAGCGCACCCTCTTCTGCAGCAAGCGCAGTGCATTGCACCAGCAATGCCTCCGTTTCTGCCTGAGTACAACGTGGTATCCGGCTGACAAAAATACGATTATGCTCTGTTTTTGCGGTTGTTTCCGCATCCAAATCCAACGATTCTTCCAACTTTTCACCGGGGCGAATGCCCGTATACACGATGGCGATATCCCGACCGGGCGTCAGTCCTGAGCGCCGAATCATCGTTTCCACCACCTGCGTCATCAGAACAGGACGACCCATATCCAACACAAAGAGTTCGCCTCCCTGCGCCAACGTTGCCGCCTGCAATACCAATCCGGAAGCCTCCGGAATCGTCATAAAGTAACGTTTCATCCGCGGGTCGGTAATCGTCACCGGGCCACCCTGTTGAATCTGACGGCGAAACTTCGGCACCGCAGACCCGGAAGAGTCCAAGACATTCCCGAAACGAACCGCACAAAAGCGCGTGATAAACCGTCCATCCAGATCTTGTACGAAGATCTCGGCCAAGCGTTTGGTAATGCCTAAAACAGACACGGGGCGCACCGCCTTATCGGTTGAAACCAGAACGAAGGTCCCCACGCCACAGGTTGCCGCAGTCTCGGCTAACGTGCGTGTCGCCAATGCATTATTTTTGAGTGCGGCACAGGGATTCTCTTCCAACATCGGAACATGCTTATATGCCGCAGCATGGAGGAGAAAATCAGGTTTTTCGCGTAAAAGGATGCTCCGGATCCAGTCCCGATCGCCACAATCCCCCACCAAAGGCACAATTATTCCATCGGGCAAAGAGTCCGGCAACGACTCACACAACACATAAAGTGCCGCTTCACTGATATCCAGCAAGAGCAAGCGTTTCGGTTCGGCAGCCAGCACTTGACGCACCAGTTCACTACCGATTGACCCCCCGGCTCCCGTAATCAGCACCGTCTTTCCCTTAAAGGCGGCACAGACGCGCGGCGTATTGACTTCGCTCTCATCGCGTCCCAGCAGATCCGCCACCTCAATCGGGCGCAATTGCAATCGGCTCACATACCGCAAAGCCAGCAATCCCAGCAGCGCAAGCGCCCCGGCCATCAATGTGACGCTGATTGGTGGGCGCAGCCAAACGGCTTCCGGCGAATCCCATATCCACCGCATCAGCAGTTGGATCAACACCATCATCCCAATCGCACAGGCAAACCGCGGCAAGGTCTTCAATGTCACCAGCCCTGAATGCAAGCGCAAACACCCGAAGACTGCCAGCACACTCCACCCGATGACAAACATCATCGGCAGCCCATTCAGCACTGGTCCCCAGCCGAAACTCGGCGTCTGGAAATCAAAACGCAAGAGGAAGGCCACCACATAGGCAGCCCCCAGCACCAGACTATCCGCAAGAAAACGCTTCATGAAATGGGAACAGACCACACACACTCCGTGACGGTTGTTACCGCCGCCACGGAGTCTGCCGTCATTACTTATCCGAAATACTGCGCTTGATGTAGGGCATATAGTCGCGTGTGTAGACGTAGAGCGACCAGAAGTTCAGGAAGATTGCCACAGCTTCACCTACATAAACCACCCAGCGGAACCATGTCATTGTGTCGGGCGTGTAGCTGTAAAGCATGATGTAGAGATAAATCACACCGCATAATGGGAAGGTCATCGCCGTGCGGAACTTGCCCAAGAAGGACGCTGCGCAGTTCGCTCCGTAGAGCGATCCCACCGAACGCAAGAAGGTTACCCACTGATCACGCAACAAGTAGAGAATCGTCAACACCACCATAAAGAGCGCATGCCAGCGTTCTTCCGGCTTGCCAATCGGGAGCAACCACAACAATGTCGGGAAGACGATGAGGTAAAAAACCTTATCCATCAAGGGATCACACATCGCGCCAAACTTCGTGACCACCTTCCACTTGCGTGCCAAAGCACCATCAAAAAGGTCCGTTAAGGCCGAGAGCGTCAGGCACACCAGCGCAATCCATGCCCATGCGTCCGACGGCAATTCGCCGACCTTCCGCACGTGCACACACTGAACGCCCCAGCCATGCACCAGAGCCAAAACCAAAAAGGCCAGAATAAACGGCACGCGGATAAAGGTAATCGCGTTTACCACCAACAAATGCAACTGACGTAAGCTCATGATTCGCTCCTCTTATTTGCTTCGTTTCGCACGTTTTTGCCGCACAGCTTCATACATCACCAACGCCCCTGCCACTCCGGCATTCAGCGATTCCACCTGACCGGACATCGGGATGTAGCCAATAAAGTCGCATGTTTTGCCAACCAAATTACCCAGACCGGCGCCTTCGCTTCCCACAACGATTCCGCAGCGTCCACGAAAATCAATCTCGGTATACTCCTTGGCCTGTTCATTCAAATCCAATCCCGTCACCCAAACATTGCGGGATTGCAATTCCTTCATCACCTGCGTCAAATTGACAACGTGTGCAATTTGCAAGTGTTCCGATGCGCCCACCGAGGCGCGCACCACTGTAGGTGTCACCAGAACACTGCGGTCTTCCGGAATAATCACACCGCAAACACCACACGCCTCAGCCGTGCGCAAGAGTGAACCCAGATTCTGCGGATCTTCAATGTGATCCAGTAAAAGCACCATTGCCTCCGGATCTGCATCCACCGCTGCGTAGATATCCTCCACGCTCACATAGGGATAGCCTCCGGCCTTCACCGCACAGCACTGATGATTGACCTGACCCAAAATACGGTCACACTCACCACGCTGCGCTGCACGGAGCGGAATCCGACGCGCATGGGCAATCGAAATCATCTCTTCCACCTCATCCGTAGCCGGACCAGAGGGCACAATCACTTCCAAAATCTCACGCCGTCCGGAACGTAACGCTTCCAAAACAGGACGACGGCCATAAATCCAATTTTCTTTTCGCTTCTGCTTTCTATCCATAATGTGCCGTATTATAACATAAAAACGCGCCCATACGCGCGTACGTTGCACCACCGTATAACAAAAATCGCACCTCCGAAGACGTGCGATTCTGAAAAGCTATCAATGGATTTAAGGCTGACCGTAAATGTTCACCTTGTAACGTCCAAACATTCCTAAGATGGTCAAGACTTCAACATCGGCATAGACGCGATACTTCAAATCCGCCTTCTGCTTCCGTGAGGGATTGATATGCTTATCTTGCCAAGCCAAATCAAATAACGGATTCGGCCAGCAAAAATAGAAGTTTTCAGTACTCTCACACACGGTCCCATCCAGAGTAAAGCCCGTATATTCGGGCGATAACGGAATCGTATAGTGCGTGAAACACCATCCGGCCGCCGGTTTGCACGGTGTGTTAAACGTATTCGCACATCCCATTACCAACGACAGGAAGGGCAAAAGGAAGAGAATACTCCGGAACAACCTTTTAGTTGCCATAGACCGTCACCGTCGTTTTCTGATAAATACCTAACACATTAAAATTGGTGTAATCTGCAAATTCAATAGTCTTCAATCCAC
>JAFTHG010000154.1 GCA_017457555.1 Kiritimatiellia bacterium
AGACGGCAGCGTGGGGTGCTCCGTCACAGTCCAGATGCGCTCTAAGCCGGCACTCATCCTTGTTTCCGGAAAGGTTGCGGAGCGGTCGGGCTGGCACCTTCCACCCAGACGGTGGCCTCGCCGGAGAATTGCAGGTAGAGGTCGGCCGAGGGGCGCGGTAACACCACATCACGCAGCCGGATTTTGGGGCAGAATCGCTGTGGAGAGGCACCACACCATGCCACAATAGCTTCCGGCCGCACGGTCAGTATTTCTCCGGCTGCTACTGTGATTGCGGTGACAGGTGAGGTGGTTCCCACCACGACCCAACCGCCTTTGAGGCGCGTTACGCAAAAGGCGCGAAAGGAGGTCAGGGGAAGCAGGCGTTTCAGAAAACCGCTTTCCCGGATTTCTTCCGGTGCCAGAAGCAGTTTGTCGGTCACGACATTGATGGGCAAATGGGCGAAGAGGCGCGTCACAGCGGGTGTCCGCGCATCTGCAAACCAACCGTTATCCTGCAAGGTCACACGGCACAGATGACCGCAATCGGGTTGACGCATCCCCAACAGTGGGCGCAAGCCACGCTGACTTCCGGGCAGAGGGTGGCTCTCCGGCGGCGCTCCCAACGTTGCAACGGGTTGACCTGGGCGTGTAATCCAATCGCCTTTCGGTGCACAGACAAAGCTCTGTTCAATTGTAATCGGGTCCATGGGGCTCCTTTATTCTTCGTTTTCGCGCGGTTGTTTGTCCGCTTTTGCGGCAACATTTGCTTCAGCGGCGGTTTCAACGTCTGCATCTAGAGCATCGGCGGTATGAAAATCTTCCACAGCATCCCCGGAGAGTTGGCGTTCAAGTGTGAGATCACGTTGATGTTCGGCCTGATGACGCACCACCTCCGGATCATCCAAATCAATAATGCGGGGCGTTAAGATAAACATCCGCTGCACGGTGGTTTCCGATTGACTCTCACCTCCGAAGATCCAGCCAATCCACTTGAGATCGCGCAACCACGGAATGCCCCACGTCTTTTTAGCCTGTAAATCGCGGAGGTAACCGGCCAGGAGCAGACTTTCGCCCTCTTTGACAGCGGCTTGCGTGGCCAGCGTACTTTCTCGTGACATAGGCATGGAGTCAATCACCATCGCTTCAAAACCGCCATCTTCCAATTCCATCGTCAACCAGATTTGGGGTTCGCCTCCAGCCACTGCAGAGGGCACAATGCGCGGCTTGATGCGGAGTTGCGTCCCCACAGAAACCGCTTCCAGTGTGGCCAGTTTATCTCCAACAATCCGCACGTGGTAACTCTGCGTATCGGTAATCTCTGCCGACATATTGTTGAGCGTCAGGAGAGAGGAGCGCGAAATGCCGCGTGCCTTTCCCTTTTCCTGCAATGCGGTAATGCTGGATTCCACACTAAACGTATCGCCGATGTAGGAAAAAGCGCCGGAAAAGCCTCTGCCGCTCAGCCCATCAGGTGCGGTGAGATTAGAAACTGCCTGCCCGGCAGCACCGGACCAGGAGCCACGCGCCGCCTTTGCGCGAATCTCCAGTTCCCAATCCAACGCATCTTCGTGGGATAATTCCAACACTGTTACACCGATTTCCACCAGCGGTTGCGCCACATCCAATTGGCGGATGAGCCGTTCGTACATCGGCATCCGCGATACGGCATCGCGCACAACCACGGCATTGAGGCGGTTGTCGGCTTTGATAATCGGCCGAAAGGCGCGTTCAGCCCGGTCAATCTCCGAGGGAGGCGCATTGGTTACGCACCGATCGCGCGTCGCCACCTCCGTTGCTGCGATCAAATCGGCAAGCAGCGTCGCCACACCCTTAATCTGCGTATTGCCGCCCTCCGGGCTGGCGGTGTTCAGTTGCACATCGTCTGCCCACGTATGTGTGATGGGAAAGAGGCGCGTTTCCACCTCACAAAAGGCGCGTTGCTCACGGAGTTGATCCGCCTTTTCCACCAGATCGCGCACCAACTGCACATAACGCGGTGGCCCATTCACCAGCAACAACCGCCCATCGCCCGTAGTTTTAATGGGAAAGCGCGTATCCGCTACGCCCAAATCGGCCAACATCGCCCCTACATCTGCCGCCGTGATACTCCGCAATTCCATCAACGTATTCAGCACTTCATGCGCGGTATAGAAGAAGAGCGTTGAACCATCGTAGTACCATGTCAGATGGTGGAGCGCACAAATCTGCTCCAGAAAAGCCGCCGCCTCCATCTCCTTAAAATCACCATTCACCACGCCCTGAACCTGTTGGGAGAGCATAACGCTCACACCTTGCGCCACAGCAAAGTGCTCCAACGCCTCGCGTAAGGGCAACGCCCGTGCCACCACCGTATACGTTGGCGTTCGAAAGGGAATCTCTGCTGCATGGAGTGACACTGAAACCGCCACAAGCACCACGGCACACCATCCATATCGCATCTCACACCTCCTGACTTGATTAAGCGTGCTGTCCCACAGCAGCCAACGGAATTGCCGTTGCCACACGGGTTAGCCACCACGCCCGTGCATTCAAAAAGGCCTCAAAAGCCTCCACAAAATGCTCCGACACAGCCGGAGCCCAGAGGATAAGACTCCGACTTGAAGCCTCCCACGCCACCGTGGCATCATCCTGAATCATCCGCCCTGCCGCATCCATCGCCACGAGATGAAAGAGCGCAGCCTCCTCCTCCTCATCCCCTTTCAGCGTATGAAGCGGCGACACCATCACCACACGTCCGCGACAATGAAAGAAATGCACTGGCACCTCATCCACCCACACCGTGATACCATCCGCACCACAGGGCACAGCCGTTTGCAACAAAGCTTCCAACTGATTCACAATCGCTTCCATCACACCTCCCAGCCGACAGGCATTGCGACACTGACAACACAAACGCCACCCCAGCAACCAACGTTACACACCGCCAATCAAAAAGACCTCCACCCCGGAGAGAGAAGAGCGTCAGCGATTTCAGGGATGGTAAGGATATCAGGGATGAGAAGTTTTCAGCCGCGCTTGCACGTGACTTCACACAGGTATCTTTTCTTTTAGCTGCCTCTTTCAGGGATATCAGGGATAGGAGGGATGACAGGGATGAGAGGTTTTCTGCCGCTCTTGCACGTGGCTTCACACAGGTATCTTTTCTTTTAGCTGCCTTTTTCAGGGATATCAGGGATAGGAGGGATATCAGGGATGTGAGGTTTTCTGCCGCTCTTGCACGTAACTTTACACAGGTATCTTTTCTTTTAGCTGCCTCTTTCAG
>JAFTHG010000155.1 GCA_017457555.1 Kiritimatiellia bacterium
ATGAATAAAATGAAGGCTGATCTAGATGAGTATGCAAAAGAATTAAATGCGCAAGAAGAAACTATAACTTCTCAAAACAAGAAGTATAAGGCGCTTCTCACAGAAAGAAACATTCTTTTGTCTGAGGTGGACGCTTTAACTGAAGAAGTGGACGCTTTAACTGAAGAATTAGTACGAATGGAAGAAAAGTATCAAGGTCTAAATTCCACTCGTATTAACACAGGCTCACCAGCGATGGTCGGTGTGTCTCGTGGTTTATTGACAATGGCGATGTCGCCATTAAATTTATTACGAGCACCATCTTATGCGTATGAACTTACACAATCTGATCCGAATTATAATCCAAATGATAAATTCTCAACATATTGTGAAACTACAATTTTATTGGCGCCAGCCCTTGTAGTAGAAACAATTCCATGCGTAGTAGATGTCGCTAATGGATTATTAGACATTATTACGTTGGGATCTTATGGTGATAAAATTTATGGCTCTAAAAATTCACCATGGTGGTGGGAGCGGACAAATCGTACATTTCCCTGGATTAATAAAGATTAATAGTACGTTTTTAGGAAATCACTATGGGAAAAGGTCTTTCTTTATCGATTAAAAAGGGGGCTTATAAACCGCTTACGATTACGACGCAATCTCAACGTAAGTGTTTGGAGCCTGAATTTCAAGAGGCATTACGTTCTGTTCAAAGATCGGCGAAGGAAGATGTTTTCCCAGAAGTTGAATTTGATCCTGAAAATGAGATTGTTACATTTAGAAAATACGAGAATGGTAAGGAGATTTTAGGGGCTTCTCATTCTATTCACAGAGGAAGAATATCTAAAAAGGAGTTAAAACGTCTTGAGCATGTGGTAGAGAAACTACACGAATCTGCAGAAGATGTAACGATGCCGACAGATAAGCGAGCATTCTTTAAGAATTTTCGGCTTCCAGATCCTTTGACAATGCCAGAGTGTTGGCGTGTAACGGGTGGTTGGTTTCAAAAACGATTGTGCGTTCTTTGGGGAATTGAACGCGATGGCGGTGGTGCAACATTTTTACCCACGTCAAGTAATTCAATTAAGCTTGATGGAACAGAAATACGCCGTCCTATTGGTTCTATGATAAATGCTATAAAAAAAGAGCACGTTGCTGGAATATCTTCAAATACGAATCCAATAGGAGAAGCAATAGAGGAGGATAAGAACGAGGATATTTCTTCTAGTTTGCCACCTGACACTTCAATAGAAGCGGAGAACATCGAAGGAAGTGAATCGTCTAAAAAACGAGGGAAGTCATGTCTAATGAATTTATTAGGCATCCTTCTTATTTTAATTATTTCTGGGCTGGTTTTATTTCTCTTGGCCAACTTAACACCTATGAGAGGATGTAGTTCAAAATTTAGAAATTCGCCTCATAACAGTAACAATAAACACCATCAAGATGGGGGTGGTAATGAAGGTGGTAATTCTCCAGATATTACGCCACCCAGACCTATAGATGGCGGGAAAGAAGGCAATAACAACGACAATAAAAACACTGAAGGTATAGGCAAAAAAGAGGGTGGTAATGAAGGTGGTAATTCTTCAGATATTACGCCACCAAGACCTATAGATGGCGGGAAAGAAGACAATAACAACGACGATAAAAACACTGAAGGTATAGGCAAAAAAGAGGATGGTGCGAATCCTCCAGACATTCAAACACCCCCTATAAATGCAGCTCAAATTTATTCATTTAAAATTGTTGCTGAAATTGATAAAAGTGATACAACGTCCGATGTTGCGTCAGTAACTTTCTCTGTTACTCCTATGGTTGATTTAAGAGGGAATGAGTTTCAGGTTTCAGACTGGACCATTAACTCGGATATTAAAGTTAGCGGTATTTTCCCAAGCTTTACTCCAAAAGGTGGGTTACGCTATAGTGAAACATATCAAATCTCTGCAACTGTGACCGTAGATGGTAAGACTCAACGCGTAGAACCTTATCAGTGGAATGCAATTGGAGAACCTGCATGGCAAATTTTAGAGAAAGAGTTTGATCCAATAACATGTAAACGTCGATATGAAGTTATTTGTTGCAATTCATCATTGATAGAACCATCGGTAAAAAGTTGGAATATTAAGTTTCGCGGGGCAGAAGACGGCAACCAGTTAAATTTTAAAGTTGAGCAAGAGAGTATAGGAAATACTCAATTAGGGTTGCGACGTGATATTGGATTTTATCAAGGTGCTTATCTAATGGATGTCGCAATAGAATTAGAGTATGAATTGCCGAATATTGGTATAAAAAAATCTAGTTATGAGGAAACATTTCCTTTTTCTCATGACTCCTCTGTTGATGGGCTTAAAACGGCAAAATATAGCGTGGCTATTCCAAATGTCTATTTTTGTTTGGCAACATTGGAAGATGGTACAAAGATTAATGGAACAGCATTTGCCATCTCTGAAACTCAATTATTGACGAATTATCACGTTGCTGTAGGTGGTATCCCAGACTATGTTGAGAGAGAAGAATATAAGATTGTTGGTCCAGTTGAATTAATGAATGGCTTTGGAAAAACATTTTACGCAAAGGTTAGTTATCAGAATCGTGAACAAGATGTAGTGATTTTGAAACTTTGTGATCAACAGGGGCAGTCAACGTCCAATAAAATGCCAGGATATTTGCACTTAGCAACAGATGAAAATATTAAGAGTATAAAGCAAAGTGAGAAACGGCATGCGTTTGCTGTTGGCTATCCGCAAGGAACTGCATGGAAAGGTCCACCTGCATTTACGGATGGGAACGCAGAAGAAGTTCGTTCAATCGATGGGGTTGAGACTATTGTGCATTATACAAACATTAAAAAGGGATATAGTGGTGGACCACTCATTGACTATGAAACAGGAACTGTTTTAGGGATTAATTTTGGCGGACTTGTAAAAGTGGAGGACGGACATAAACCTGCTTCACTCGCGACAAGTGTTTCTGAAATCCGTCAATATTTGAAACGTGACAAGTAAATCTAAAACTAAAAAGCTTCTCTCTTTGGAGGTGAAAGTTGGGTTATTGACAGCTATGGATGTGCGATTCCCTTTTTGAGCGTCTCTCTTCTTGTCTATACCGGTTGACTATAATTGTGCCATCTTTTTGATACTAAAAGAGTTACTAAAAAGATGTTCTACAAGAGTGGTCAACCTTGTAGAACAGGCATAAGAGTGAACGCTTCTACCCTCGCAGTACCTTTGAACTCGGCAAGTACCTCCCCAACACTGTAATATTCACGTTCGTAATGCGTCAAATAAAAAGTGCACCAACGATGAGCAATTCGATGACGCATCGGCGCAATCATGTGACATAACTGGAATTTTCTTCGGTGCACATTACGATGACACATCACGGGTTTTGAAGATTATCGTGTTCATTCGTAGCATTTGTGGTTACATTTTTGATAGTATTGGGGGCATTAAAGGACGTTTCATGAAAAGGAAGATTTGGAAATGGTTTTTTGAGGCGATCGCGCTCTGCTTGGCGTGTTTGCTCTTGTGGTGGAGTGTGGTGGCGTTTATTTGTGTGGTGGCTGTCGGTATCATTGGGTTTATCGGATTTATCCTCTGCGTAGATACCATCGGTGAATGGCTCCACCGTAAGAAGTGAGCAACTTCACCGCAGGGCTGCAGATGGTTTTGTGTAAGGCTGCTCAGTCTTGTTCCGTCGTACAATTCATTCTGCGATACAGGGTCTGTACTGCCATTCTCTTGCATGCGCCCCTTGTGGGTGCGATCCATCTGTAACGCATCACCTTTTTCTGCGTATTCAGGGCATTGAGGGTTGTTTTTTGGTATCTTATTAGAAGTATAAAAAAGCACAAGAAGAGGAACGTGCCTTCGTGAGTATTGGAATTGTAGAACCGAAAGATCTCAAATTAGTTATCCCGGAGGGCGGCTGGAAGCTTGAAAAAGGCGGTTCGCTTGCTGAGATTTCGGTGCGTTATGAGATGGTTGGTACGCCGGCAGCAGATGGGCGTAACATTATTTTTGTTTGTCATGCTTTAACAGGTGATGCGCATGTCATCGGGTATCGTCCCGGTGAACGTCCGGGAAAAGATCGTCCCAGTGGCTGGTGGGAGGGCATGATTGGTCCACTTTCCGGTATTGACACCGATCGTTTTTGCGTTGTCTGTGCCAATATTCTGGGTGGTTGTGCCGGGACGACAGGTCCATCTTCAATCAATCCTGCGACAGGCAAACCCTATGGGTCGGCCTTCCCTGAAATTACAATGGGCGATATTGTGACCGTCCACCGCACACTGCTCCGTCAATTGGGTTTTTGCAAAATTGCCGCAGTGATTGGCGGCAGTTTCGGCGGTATGCAGGCATTGGAATGGGCGATCCGCTATCCGCAGGATATGGATAAGTGCATTCTGGTGGCCTCTGCGGCCACCTTGAACACGCAGGCGCTGGCTTTTGATATTGTCGCGCGCCACGCCATCATTCAGGATCCGAATTGGCGCCATGGCGATTATTACGATGGCGTAGCTCCGGCAGCAGGTTTGGCCAATGCACGCCGGCTGGCACATATCACCTACCTCTCTCAAACATCCATGGATGACAAATTCGGCCGCGAGAAGCGTTCGGAATGGCTGAATCAGGGTAAGGATTTCCACAAGGATGTGCGCCGTAATTTCAAGACCTACTTCCAGATTGAATCTTATCTGGAGTATCAAGGACAGAAATTCGTCCAACGGTTTGATGCCAACAGTTACCTGCACATTACCCGCGCACTTGACAGTTATGACCCCGTGGAAACCTATGGTTCTCTGGAAGCCGCAGTCCGCCAGATTCAGGCCAAGGTGCTTATGGTCAGCCTGAGCGGGGACTGGCTCTTCACCCAGCAGCAGGCCGAACGTTTCGTACGCGCCTGTGTTTGCGAACATAAGCAGATCTCCTATTGCCACCTTAATGCTCCGGCCGGACACGATGCCTTCCTCACGCATATTGACGAGATGAAGTTGGTTCTGCGCGCCTTTTTGACGGCAACCGAGGCCAAAGACCCCTCCACTCTGGATAAAAAGAGTCTCAAAGCCGTGCAAGCCTTTGTGCGGCATATTCCGGAAGGGGCGCGAGTGCTGGATATCGGCTGTGGCAATGGCACACTATTGAAGCAAATGGCACTCCATCGCAGCACGTATGGCATCGGCCTGGAGTGCGATTTGGATAAGATTATTGAGGCACTTCACGCCGGCATTAATGTGCTGATGGTCAGCAAGTGCCTGTGCTATGACCTGGCAAACATCCCCAACAAGACCTTTGATACGGCGGTTATCTCCCACACCATTCAGGAATTGGCACATCCGGACCGCGCGATGCAGCAACTCCTGCGTGTGGCTGACTGGGGCTTAATCTCCTTCCCGAACTTCGGGTACATCGGTATGCGCCTCTCCCTGCTCTTCACCGGAGGGATGCCACGTACCAAGGAATTCCCTTACGAGTGGTATGATACGCCCAATATTCACAACTGCACCCTTGCAGACTTTTACCTGCTCTGCAAGCGATTTGCGCTGAAAGCCCGATTGCTCTCCTGCCACTCGGCAAGTTTGATTGGTAAGATTTTGATCCTGCTCGGGTTCAAAAATCTGGGTGCCGACCGTGTAATTCTGCGTTTGACACGCGATACCGCCGGAGAAACTGCACATGCCGCACGATCTTAAAGCCCTCGCCACCGCATTGGCACCCCACCTCATTTGCCGGCAATGCCCTGCAATGAATACGCGCCGTGGCATCAATCTGCCGGGGCAGCGGGCAATGGTGGCAGTCTTGAAGGAGTTGCTTTCCATTCTCTTTCCGGGATGTTTGACCTATGAACCGGTCGACCACGAAGATGTGGACGGTCTGACCACACGCCTGAACAGCATCGCAGATGCATTGGTAGACCAAATCACGCGCATTGAAAGTTACCGTGTATTAGAGCGCACGCGCCCAGAAGATTTTGACTGTGCGGCACAAGCTAATCAGGTAGTCGGCACACTCTTTGAACAACTGCCGCATATCCGCACCCTCTTACAGGCCGATATCCTAGCCGCCTATGAGGGCGATCCGGCGGCACATTCCAATATGGAGATCGTCATGTCCTATCCGGGACTTCTGGCGATTGCCACCCATCGCATTGCCCATGTGCTTTATCAGCAGGACGTTCATCTGCTGCCACGCGTGATGAGTGAATACGCCCACTCACGCACAGGCATTGATATTCATCCCGGAGCCTCCATCGGAGAAGGCTTCTTTATTGACCATGGCACAGGCGTTGTTATCGGTGAAACATGTGAAATCGGCCGGAATGTACGCATCTATCAGGGGGTGACCCTGGGCGCACTCTCCTTCCGCAAGGATGCCGAGGGGCATCTGGTCAAGGGAATCAAACGCCATCCCAATGTGGAAGACGATGTGATTATTTACGCAAATGCCACCATTCTGGGTGGCGATACCGTCATTGGCAAAGGCTCCATCATCGGTGGTAACGTGTGGCTCACGCACTCTGTACCGCCGGGTTCACGACTTTTTTACGAGGAAAAGGTATAATGAAATCTTGGTTACTTTCCGGGCTCGTTACAGGCTTTGCCGCTATTGTACAGGCGGCCTTACCCGAAGCAGTGGTTCAAGCCTGCTTAGCCCCCTCCATTACAGAGCATGTTTCCGGGCAAACGTGGCAATTGATGACGGCAGACTCCTGGGATCGTGGCGCCATGCGCGTCACTGAAACCGCCGAAGGCACCATCACCTCCCAGACAACTGCGCCGCATCCGCAGGGTTGGGCTGAAACAGAAGTCGCCATATTGCAATCGCATGACTCTTTGGAGCGTCCGTCATTGGAGCAAACCCTGACCCTCACCATGAAAGCAAAGGGGATTGTGCCCAAGTTGGAAGCCACGCTGATCTTCCTCAATCAAGCCCACTTACCTCCCTGCTCCGTAACCACATGGCAGGGTAAATTGGCCCTTGTCGCCAAGGAAAAAGATTGGTATATCATCGCTGACGACCCGGCAATCACGATTACGCAGACCGATGAAGCCCGTCCGCGCACCTCCATCCGGCTGCCAAAACTGACACTTGAAAAGCTCACCTCTGCCTCTGCGGCAATCCGCGTGGGAGAAGGTGCATTACCATAATAAATAAATTATGTTCTGTGGGGAAAGGGAGAGGGCATGCATTTTTCATTATCACATTTTCTAATCCGGTTGGTCCATGCGCTGTGTTGGGTCGTAGCCCTTCTCCTCCTGCTCTCCAGCATCGGGATGTGTCTGCTGGCATACGGGTTTGATGGCTCCCATCTGCAACCGCTGTTTGACAAGGCAATTCCGAAAGAGACCGGCAAACTCACGATTGAACACATCGCCTATTGGCCCGGGCGGGGTATTATGCTCAAAGATGTCGTGTTCCGTAACAGTGAGGGAAAGCTCATTGCACGATGTTCACGCAGTATCATCGGTGTGCGAATTCTAACGCGTGATGCCTGGCAAGACCGCATTACAGCACTCCAATTGGACGATCTCTTTGTGGCACAAATTCAGCATGATCCGGATGAACCACCCGACACGCTGACAGACGAACGCCCTCCCTACCCGGATCTCTCCGGCATTCGTTTGCCGTATTTTGACCATATTCCGCTCGTTCTCAACAACCCCGATGTTCTGGAAGTGCGCCTTAATCGGATTACAGGCATTCTCACCACCAATGGTGGCACCCTGCATTTCCGTGACCTCAAGGGCGAGGTTGATGGTGTTGATCAGCGAGTGGACGCCAGTATTGATGTCAATGTGCATGGCGGCACCGTGACAGCTCACATTCGCGGTTTCATTATTCAAACACGTCTTAACGGCATCTATCGCGCCTTGGACTTCCCCATCATTGAACGCTACAGTAACAAGTTTACATTGGAAAAGCCTGCATGGGCCGATTGTACCTTCACCGTAGGCTTTGATAAATACCGTAATATCTTTGACCTCAAAGTCCAAATCTCTGCCAAAAAGGGAGACTACTGCGGCGTCTGGTTTGATGAAGCCATCGGTACCATCCACTGCCGTGGCATCTGGGATGCGGTAACCACCATTGACCCCATCATTGCCCGGCGCAATGGTGCCATTGTTGCCAAAGGTAAACTCCGCTTTGACTGCCCGAAAGACCGTTTCTTCTTTGAAGCTGATGGTTCAGGGCTCTCTCCCAAAGAGGCACTCCAACTCATTGATATGCCCTTTACAGAAGCCATTCCGCCAATGACTGCCGAGCGTGCGCCGGAGATTCGTATCCGTGGGGACATCCCACTCCTAACCGAACAAACCCCGGCAAAGGTCAACCTCACGGGATATATCCGTTCCAACGCGCCTTATACCTTTGACAATTTGCGCTTGAGCACCGTGGATACCGATTTGGCAATGCAGAATGGCATCTTTCACCTCAAAGACCTAAACGCCGTCTGTCCGCTCGGCGGTGTGATTAAGGGTGATGTGGATATTGCCATTCCAAATGAGGCGACCTATACTGATGTCACGGCAGCAGTAGCACTGAAAGACGTGTCACTCGCAGATCTCCTGCAACCTTTCAATATGAATACGCTCACCAATTGCGTCACCTCCGGTGATGTGACACTTGCTCTCCGAACCGATAAAACCTGTAAAGAATCCCTTGATGCCGACTTTGATGTCGTGGTAGAAGGCGGTTTGATTGGCCGCGTCCCCCTCTTTGCCGGTTTTACAGACCTGATGGCCGACTATGTCCCCGGCGTATCCACAATCACCGACACCTCTGTGGCAAAGGTAAAAGGCACCGCCACCAAAGGCGTCATCACCATTCCTCACTTTACACTCTCTGGCAACCTCTTTATGATTGAGGGCCCCGTGGAGTATAATCTGCCCAAAGACCACCTCCAAGCCAAAATCATTGCCGGCATCTTCAAGAAGGACACCTTTATTGGAAGCCTCACACGCTGGGCCACTGTCCCGGTAACCAAGCTCCTTTGGGAATTAGAAGTTACCGGCCCTATTGCCTCTCCAAAATGGAACAACATCACCATTGTTGAGAAGATTTGGGACAAAATCCCCTTTACTGGCGGCAGTAACGCCGAATCAAAGAAGTAATACACTATGGATATCGTTCTCCTTCACCCTGAAATCCCCCATAATACCGGTGCAATCGGCCGGCTTTGCGTAGGTCTTGGCTGGCCACTGCACATCATTCGCCCGATGGGATTTTCGCTGGATGAAAAACATATCCGCCGTGCAGGATTGGACTATTGGCAGCACCTTCAGCTCACCCTGCACGACAGCTTTGAGGCCTATCTGGAAGCATGTCAACCCGAATCGCTTACCTTTTTGAGCACCAAAGCTCCCCGTACACTCTATGATGCCACCTTCTCCCCCAAAGGAGCGCTCATCTTCGGATGCGAATCCGCCGGACTGCCCAAAGGGTATTACGAGCGTTACGCCGACCAACTGGCCATTATTCCGATGCCCGGCAACCATGCACGCTCCATCAACTTAGCCAATGCGGTCTCCATCG
>JAFTHG010000156.1 GCA_017457555.1 Kiritimatiellia bacterium
CTTGCGTCAGTGGCGTGAGCGTGGCGTGGTGGATCCGGTGTTGATGGCGGCGGAGGTGAAGCGGCCGGAGGCTTTGGCGTGGTGTCGCCGGTGTTTGGATGCGCTGCCGAGTGCGGCGCATGCGGGGCATTATGTGGAGCGGCTGGCTGGGGTGCGGTTGCAACGGCAGGTGGTGGCTCTGGGCAAGCAATTGCTGACGGATGCGACGGAGTTGGGCGGTCAGGAGGCGTTGGATCGGGCGGAGAGTGCGATTGCTGCGCTGCGCGATGTGGAGCGTGCGAGCTACGGCGGTTTTCGGACGGCTAAGGATTTTGAGGAGCAGATTGTGGCGGATTACCAGACGGTGTACCAGAAGCGCATTGTGGAGCGTGATGCCAAATTCTTCATCGGTCAGCGGTTGCCGTGGGATGTGCTCAATGTGCTCTACACGGGGGTGAAGGCTGGGATTCACATTGTGGCGGCGCGTCCGAGTCAGGGTAAGACGGCGGTGGCGGTGTGCATGAGTGCCGGTATGGCATTTAGTGGCATTAAGCAGTTGTTCTTCAGCGTGGATATGCATCCGAGGTTGCTGGTGGAGCGGTACGGTTCGTTGTTGGGTCAGGTGAGTTTGCCGAAGTTGAATTTCGGTGGCAGTCACGAGGATGTGCAAAAGATGGCGCGCGGCTTGAAGATGATTCAGATTGCCGGGGGCGCCAAGGAGCAGCCGCCGAATAACATTCTGATCTCGGACGCATACCGCGTCGACCGCATTGTCGGCGAGATCCACCGGGCAGTGAAGTACGACGGCGTGGAGTGTGTGTGGATTGATTACTTGCAGATTTTGAGTGGTGATAAAGACTATAAAACCCATAAGGACGAGATCGATGCGGTGTTGGCCAAGTTAAAACAATGCGCCCTGGCACTTAATATTCCGATCTTTTGTTTGGCGCAATTAAACCGTGAGAATGGCAAAGACCCGAACCGCAAGCCGTTGCTGACGGATTTGGGCGATTCGGGTTCGATCGAACGCGAAGCGAGCACGGTGTTGATGTTGTGGAAAGATGCGGACGTTAGGAAGTACTGGGATGAAAATCCGCCGCTGCATCTGGCGATGGGTCAGGAGAGTTTGGCGAAGAAGTTGGAGCCGATGTGGTTGTTACTCTTGAAGAACCAACAGGGCGCGACAGGCGAGAGGCCGTTTGTCTTTTACAAGAACTACTTCATGTTTCGCCCGGCAGAACACGGGGCGACGCCGAATATCGAGCGGGATAAGAATAACCGCGTGATTAAGATTGACCGGAGTCCGTACTTTGAATCAATCCGCGACGACTTCTTGGTGATTGAATCGAAGGACGGCAAGGGTTTGGATGACTATTTGGCGCGTGAAGGTGCGCTCGGGTTTAGAGGTTTGGAGAATCTGAACAAGCGCGAGATTGCGCCCTGAGGAGCGAGAGTATGGCGAATATTAACTGCAAGCATTGCCGTGAATTGCGGCAGGTGATGCGCCTGGGCGAGAAGTACTGGGTGATTAAGTGTACTCAATTTCCCGGCGAATGGCGACGGTTGCATGATAGCTGCGGGAGCGGCTGGTGCGAGCAGTTTGAAGAGAAGTTTGGCAAACGACGGGGACGCTGCCGCTCCCCGCAAATGCGCCCCTGCCGGAAGGCACGGGGAACACCCCTAAGCGGCGGAAGCGCCTGACGGCGCGGAAAGGACAAGACAAGTATGGACGACACAACACAGAAGAGATACGAAGACCGCGACATGAGTGGTGCGCTCTTCGCCAATGAGTACAAGGGCGAACACGATCACAAGCTGCCGAGTGCGCGTGGCACGGTGATGGTCGCTGGCAAGAAGTATCATGTGGCAGCATGGACGCGGTTCAATTCCGTGACGGGCAAGAAGTACCTCAGCCTGAAGCTTGAGGAGTACGAGACCTGGGCCAAGGAACGCGAAGCGGCAAAGGCGCAGAAGCCAGCACCTGCGAGCGTGAAGGACGTGGGCGACGACGAAGACTTGCCGTTTTAAGGAGGCGTGATGACGATGTTCGATATCCTCAAACGAGAGAAAGAAGTAGAGCAGCAGCAAGCCTTCTTCGAACTCTGCAACGAACACATTGAACACGCCAGAAGCAAACACCCAAAGTTTGCCTTTGGCGTTTCTGCCGAAACCATGGAAACGCTCAGGACGCTCGCCGAACTCTATCGCAAAGAGTGTGCACGCCCTTGGGCAGATGTGCAGATGGTGATTCTTAGTGAAATCTACGAATTTCTCGAAGCACTCAAAAGTGGCGATCGGCAACGTGCACTCGAAGAAGGTGCCGATATCGTAGCCGTCGTCTATCGTGCGACACACGGTGATATTGTTACCCCAAAGAAAGAAGGTGACGCATGACCCTTTGGCAACGTCGACTCTTCAGGCGGCGGCAACCTGATCGTGCCAGTAATGCCGAACGTGTACAGATTCGAATTGGCAGCCTGACACCGGAGCAAGTGACGGCTGTCTGCCAAGTTGTTCAACGCGTCATTGATGGTCGCGTTGCGATTCTGGCAGACAGCACAACGCTTTCAACGGAGACTATCCACGAAATGCGCGGCGGCATTTCGGCGCTTAGCGAGTTTTCGCGCGGACTCTATAATTACTGGCAAGACTGCCGAGAGGAAGGCGGCGCAGATGCGTGATGCACAACTGGGCGATGTCGATCAATCCGTTGCAGAAGCTTTTGCTAAGCATAAGCATTTAAGTGTTAAAGACGCGCACAGGCAATTAAGCCAAGCCCTTGAATACATGGCCAACCTCCGAAGAAACAATGCCCATGCTAATGGCTACGAACCGCCAATCTGGTTCGTAGCCAGTGCGCTCCTGCGCGACTGCTCGATTACAGATGGGATGCGCGAACGCGTGCGGACGCAATGCGGTTTGGAATGGGACGCGTTCCAGGTGGCCATGTGTCATGCCTGCGGATTCGAGCGCCCTGTTGACGAAATCCTTATTTTGGGAGCCAACCGAAGCGGGAAAACCGACTGGGCGAGTAAGCTCATGGTCAACGAAGCCTTACGAGCGGACGACCGCCGTCTCATCATTGGGGCGCAAACACGCGAAACCAGCAAGCGCACGCAACAAGACCGCGTGTGGCACTACTTGCCGACTGACACCAAGGCTAAAAACGGTACACGCGACAACACCTTCTACCTCAACTACAAAATGCAAACGGGATTCACGTTCAACAAATTCACGCTTGAAAACCGTAGCAACGTAGCGTTCACGTCGTACGAGCAGGATGTGAACGCCATCATGGAAGGCCCCGCCTTCCATAAGGGGTGGTTTGACGAAGAGTTTCCAAAAGAGTGGCTTGAAGCACTGCGATTCCGTTTGGCCAGCACGCGCGGGCAACTCATTGGCACGTTTACGCCGGTGAGCGGTTACACGCCGGTGGTTGCCGATTTCCTCGAAGACATGGTGGTAACTCGTTGGACAACGGCCTACCTACTGCCGAAAGATGGACTACCTGCACTGCCGGGGGCGCAGCTGGGTTTAAGCGACCAAGAGTACGATCAGCTATGCAAGTTCTACAACAACAACTCGCCAATCTGTGCTGCACCCGACAGCCGTCCAGAGGACTGCTTTAAGTGGCTTGAAACTGGGCCGTTCTCAGAACCCGAAAACGTGGCACCGGGACGCGTCTTCGAAAAGATGCCGCGTGTAGCCCGCAAGCGAGATGGCAGCGCGGCCATTCTCTGGTTTTTAGGACGTGATAATCCCTATGGAAGTCCTGGTCGCGTAATCGAGAAAGCAATGGGCAATCTCAAGGCAGAAGAGATGATTCGGCGACGCGTCTACGGCATGGCCACCAAAACTAAGCGCAGCCGATTTCCTACATTTGACCGCGCAATTCACCTTGTCCCAGACAAGGCTATACCAAGTGTCATGGCACGCACCTTTGTGTGCGATCCGGCACCCGAGCGCAATTGGTTCTTCCTGTGGATGGGTGTGGATGCTAAAGGCGATGTGTACGTTTATCGCGAGTGGCCGGGGTCGTACGCTATTCCTGGTGTTGGCGTACCTGGGCCATGGGCGGAGATTTCCAGCAAGCGCAATGGCATTAATGATGGCGACCGAGGGCCTGCGCAGGAAAAGTTTGGCTTTAGTCTTGAGCGCTACAAAGCGGAATGGGCAAGGCTGGAAGCATGGGACGATGCTGCAGAATGGGTTGCGCAAGGCTGCTGCCGCTATCCGTCCTCAAGCGAAATCGCGGAATGGTCAGCACTCAATGGAACGAAAGAGCCTCTACGCCGCCGCGTGATCGACGCCCGAGCGAGTAGCCAGAGCAAGATTACCATGGGCGAAGATAAGAGCCTCTTCGACTTCTGCTTAGAAATGAGCGACGACTTTATTCAAGCAAGTGGGCGCAGAATTGGTGCTGGCGAAGAACTCATTAACAGCCTACTCAATCCAGCTCCCGGCGGAAGGAAGCTGTTCGTGGCAGAGAGTTGCCGCAACACCATCTTTGCACTTCAAAATATGACCGGTGCCGACGGGCAGAAGGGTGCGTGCAAAGAACCGATCGACTGTTTGCGCTATGGACTTGAAAGTGGGATGCTTGACGATGTTCCAGACGAAACTGACGATGCAAGCGGAGAGGCACCAGTAATTCGCACATTCACCCAAGAGCGCATGATAGAGCTGGACTACACAGACGATTAAGCCGAAGTGAGACCACCTCGGCTTAATGAGTTTACATGATTGCGGGTGCCTTGCCGTCGCCCCAATTCATCTTCGATGGCGGATGAACCTCATTCCACCCGCCATGACCATCAGGTTCATACCACTTGCCACGAACCCATTTCATCTTAACGCGGCCACGCTTCGTGTGCACGCCATCGGGCGCATCTGAACACCGATCTCCGTCAATCGCCATCATTTCCGGATGACGTTGGCGAAGGTCGCGCATGAGTTCCTCGTCTTGGGCGTAATTACCACCAAACCTGCGAACGAGCTGTGCATCGAGCACCTTGGGCAAGGCACCAACCTGACCACCCTCCGACACCTTACGTCCAGACGCTTCGCGGGCGGCCTTCAACTTTAAGCCATAGCGCGAACCTTCGGTTATTGCGTCTTGAATCTTTTGTGCGTATTCCGACATTTGCCATCCTTTCCAGCGTTTCGACAAAATTAAAACACACCGACAGCTTTCGCGCGCGCACGCGATGTTGCCGAAAGTCAACTTACTGTAGATGTCTACAGAAAGAGTCGAAAACAGGTTACTGTAGCCTGCATTTAGAGTGCGAGAATGTGACACACTACAGACAGTGCCAAAGGCACGGAAAGGATTTCAATCATGAAGAAACCCACGTTAAAGGGATGGCTTGCAATCATTGGAGCCGTTTTGGCGGCCATTTTGGCGGTCATTGCCGCAGTTAAGGACGGAGATTTCTCCGCAGATGAAGCGCAGCAGGTCTCCGACAAGATTGGCGAAGCGGTAGAAGTGATTCAAGCTGAGACGGCTGAATGATGGTCTGCTTACTCATTGCGCTCGTCTGTCTGGCACTGGCCTATCTCTGGACGAGTCATTGTCGGCATTTGCGCGAGGATGAGTATCGCAAGCAACTCAACCTCGACACTATCGCCGCCGAAGCACAACTCGAAAGCGCCCGAAAAGATGAACCGCATAATCTTATGCTGCATAAGCGCCTGCGCGATCGCTGGCTGTCGCTCCTTGAGGAGCGTGAACGCCTCCACTGAAATCCTTAATGCCGGCCCACTCGTTGTTCACGACGGCTGCACCGTCACCACACCCGAAGCGACCTACCGCTACACCGGCCGCGTCTACATCCTCCCCGAAGCCGCCTATCACGCGCTCCTCCTCACACCATAGACAGCCAGATGCAATTCATCATTCATCATTCGTAATTCATCATTCGCTATGCACGATAAATTCTCACAAGCAGCCATCTCTCGTGTCGCCAATGGAGACCACAGCAACGAGGCCATCTGCCAACTGCTCACCTGCGTTCTGATGTGTAATCAGACCACCTCCGAAAGAGTCCAAGAAGTGCTTCAGGAAATACAGATCATCAAGCGGAATTATGAAATCTGTCCGGCGCGCCAAGGTCACCTCCCAAGCGATGACGGCACCAAGCCTACCAATACCAAGAGCGTACACTGGAGCGTACTAGTCAAATATGGACTCTGGGTGCTCCTCACACTCCTCGTCCTCCTCGCCGCAGCCCTCGGCGTATCACTGCCATTTATAAACTAACAGCAAACAGCTAACAACAAACAGCAAACAACGACCGAAGGGAGTTTTCTATGTTAGAGATGATTGGTGCGGAGCATTTGGCAAGAAGATGTCAGGTGGCTTTGGGTTATACCGCCGGGGTGCCGCAGGGCGGCTTGTATGCCGAGCGGTTGGCAGATACCATCACTGATGCTCTGCAGCGCATTTACCGAGCGGTGAAGGCGCCGCAGTTGCGCTTGTTCGAACGGCGCACGTTCCGCCCGCCGTGGGAGTTGGCATCGGTCACAACGTGGTTGCCGGGCCATGAGTGCTACTATCAGGGCAAGTATTACACGGCTAAGGAGATGGTGACAGGTGGTTTGCCGCCACCGGAGAATCCGGAGGCGTGGGTGGAGAAGCCGCTCGGCGATCTGGTGAAGTTTATCGCGCTGGACCAACCGTGGGAGCTGCACGAAATTGATCCGGCGGGTGTGGATTTGAAGGCGTTTGCCTTTGCCGCGGATCCGCGTATGAGTGATGCCGAGCCAATTACGGCCTGCGCCTGGATGGGGGATTATCCCGGTGGTGGCACGTCGCGCGTCTTAATCTCCGGGGATGCCGTGCCGCCGGAGGTGTGGGTGTGTTTCCAACCCAAAACACCGAAAATCTCGCTCGAACCGTGGCAGGCTGGCCAAGCCTACTATTTCAATGACCGCGTGCTGCATAATGGCGACACGTGGCGTTGCGTGAATGCGCAGGGCGCGGGCGAACCCGGCACGGGCGATTCGGTGCGCTTGCCCTGGGAACGTGTCCGCGTGCCGGAGATGTTTACGGGGTTGATCCGCGACTATGTGCGCGCCGCCTTTATGGAGGATGAACAGGGCCGCGCGCAGCTCTTCAATCGCTTTGAGAATGAGTTGGAGGCGTGTGCGCAGGATTACCGTGGGGCCACGGGCCACGTTGAGATCGCAGTCTTTGAGGATGAGTAACAGCCATGTCTGATATCACACCCGTTGAGCAGGATGAAGCGCGCTATCCGGAAGAGACGCGCACACTGGAAGCCTTTCCCACGCGCAAAGAGCTGTATGAAGCCCTGGCGCAGCAACAGGATCTCCGCGCGCAGCTGACGGCCCTGCAGCAGACGTTGCAGGGACTGCTGGATCAGGTGGGCCAAGCGCAGGAGAAGGTGAATGCGACGCTCGCACAGGTGGATCAGGGCACCGTCGCCCTCAAGAGCGAGCTCACGGCTGGACTTGAGACGAAGCAGAATAAGCCGTCTGTTCCGAGCATAACGACCTATGGCTATAACGCACAGGCGTCTGGCTATGGCGTTGCTGTCGGCAGTTACGCCAACGGCAACAGCTCTGGCGTGGCGTTGGGCTACTACGCATTGAGCCATTATTCCGGTGTTGCAGTGGGGGAGCACGCAGACGGCTTCAGCTCCGGTGCCGCCGTGGGTTACCACGCCAATGGCCAGTCCTCCGGTGCCGCGGTGGGCAACTATGCATGGGGCCACACATGTGGCGCTGCAGTGGGCTGTCATGCGGAAAGCGGCACCTATGGTGTGGCGGTGGGCTACAATGCCGCAGGTTACAACTACAGTGTCACGATTGGGGCGTTGGCAAGCAATAGCTACAAGTACTATTGTGTCACCATTGGGTACGAAGCTTGTGTGGACGGGGCCGCGAATGGCGTCGCCGTGGGTGCCAATGCGTATGTGAAGCGGGGTGGCATGGCGATGGGTTCGGGCGCCACGGCTGCAGGCCGTTATGCGGTGGTGATTGGCCGCGACGCACAGAATTTCACCGACAATTCCTGCCAGATCACGGCTAATGCGGTGGATCTGGGGGCGGATCTCAGCCTGCGCGCCGTCGCCGGTGAGACGCCTGAAACGTCCTTCTTCGATTTCGTCCACCGCGATCGCCTGAATGGCACGGTGACCGGCAGACGCATCAGCGCAGCGGCATTCTTTAACCTCTTGGATGCCTATGGCGCCACCGATGAGGTGCCCGATGCAGCCAGTGGTTACTATGGTTATGGTTACTCGTAAGGAGCTGAACGCATGAAGCTGGCACTCTGTTATTTCACCTTCTCCAAAGACGCACCGCTGCTCACGCAGTCGCTGCGATCGGTGGCGCGGTTGCGTAATCTGCGCCCGGATGTGGAGAGCGATGTCTACATCTTTGACGACGGCGCCTCGCCGATGGACGCACCGCCCGATGGCGTGGTCTATACGCAGACGCACTGGAATCGCCGGGGCAACCTCAATGGCGTAGAGAATCTATACGCCATGTTGGCGACCTATCAGGCGGTGGCGGCGAAAGCTGATTATGACTTCATCCTGAAGGTGGACTGCGATACCTACATCAATGACTGGGCCTGGCTGGATGACGTCGATCTCGAGCAGACCGTCAATGTGGGCATGTTTAATACGCAGTACTTCGCGCACGGTTGTCTCTATGCCTTCACCCAAGCCGGCCTCGCCGCCATCGCAGCCCTCGCGCAGCGTGACGCTATCCACCGGCGCATCGCGAGTGGCTACGCGTGCGAAGACCTCGTCTTTGGCGTACTGGCCTCCATGACCGGGATGCAGACGAAGCGTCTCAATAATCACTACAACGTCCTCGGCCGCGGCCGTGGCGGCTATCAGGACTTTGAATGGACCGGCCATGAAGCTGTGCCACGTCTGGAGAATCCCGATCCGGAGCAGATGGCCACCCACATGAGCGTCACCTTTAAGCGCAACAGCCACTACCGATCGCCCGCCGAACGCGCCCTTGACCGCGCCGACGCCCTGACGCGCATGACCGCCTACGCTGACTGGGTGGACACCCATCAGCAAACAGCTAACCGCAAACCGCTAACAGCTAACCGCAAACCGCTAACAGCAAACAGCAAACCGCTATGAAAACACCCTCTGAAGTAGCCGATTTCTATCCCACGCGCCGCGGCACGGAAGCCCCGGGCGAACACGTCCTCGCGGCATCTCCACCCGACGTGGACTGGGATAGCGTCACCCATCTCCCCGAAACCGGTGCCACCACCGGCGACATGAAGCGCACCATCTCCACGCTCATCGACGCCCTGAAGCGCATCTTCCCCGTGGCGCTCCTGATCGCACCCCTGATCCTCACCGGCGCATCCCTCACCGGGCCTGAGGGCAAAATCCTCGACGACCTGCCCACCGACGCCGCCCTCATCCTCGATGCCCCCGCCATCCAAGACCTCCTCGCCACCAAAGCCGATGGGACCAATGTCGTGCACACCACTGGCGACGAAAGGATTACAGGCGTTAAGACATTTACGGACAATATCTCCATCGCCGGTAAGACGAAGGTGGAAACCAATGTCGCCGATGGCGTCTTCAAATTCTCCCCGGAAAACACCACCGCACAGGTCGCCCTGAAGCGCGTGGGCGGTGATGTGCAGATCCAGACGCAAAACAACGGTACCGTTAAAACCACGTGGACCCTCCCCGAAGGCAAATCTGGTACACTCGCCCTCGCCAGTGACCTTGACGCAGCCATTCAAGACGGTGTTTCGCGCGATGCCGATCAGGACGTGCTCATCAATGCCAAGCAAGATAAACTCACCATCGACACTGCCCTCTCAGCCACCTCCACCAATCCCGTCCAGAATAAGGCTGTCAAAGCCGCACTGGACGAGAAAGCGAGTTTTACACGTGATGAGAGTAATGTATTTTCACTGAGATGTGGCGGCAACTATATCGGCTTTCTGGGTTACGAAAGCACGGCTGGCACCGACACGCTTAAATTACATTTCAATCAATACAATGTCACGCTCCCTCGCACCTCTGTGACCGATGCCCTTAAAGCAGGCAAGGCGGATATTCCCACGGCGCGCGCCGCGAATGCCGTGGCGTGGCAGGAGAGCACCAGTCTGCTCACCGTCACGCCCGATGACGCCGGAGCCGTCACCTTTGATGCCACCGGTTGGCCGGAGGGGCAGTCGCTTCTCGTGCGCCTCACCCTCCCGGAGGATTTCGCAGGCGTGCCCGACACCGTGAGGCTCGTGGGCTACTTCGATTTGGAAGCCGCCTCCACCTATCAGCTCACCGCCTATGTCGTGGGCGGCACGCTCCACCTCGTGCCACTCTTAAAAGAGGAGTAAACGATGAAGCGCTGTTCGCTGTTCACTGTCCTGCTGTCCTGCGGCGCAGCCGCCCACTCGCGACTCGCCACTAAAAGCGAGCCTTGCGAGCGCACTCGCCACGCGGTTCGCAGTTGGCTGTTCACTGTTTGCTGTCTGCTGTTGGCTGTCTGCTCACACGCCGCTGCCCTCCCGATGCAGCGTGTGCTGGATCCCTCCATGATGGCGCCACCGATTGTCGCAGACACCGTGTCGTCGGGCGGTGGGCTTGAACGGGGCGCGCCCCTCACGCAGAGCGGAATCCACTTCATGCTCGGTTCGGCCATGCCACACTTCACCGCCGTTGTCTGGATGTACGCCACCGCCGCGTCCTACACGCAGCCCTTTCCCTTCCTCGCGCCAGAGATGGTCACCACACGCGCCGTGGGCACCACCTTCCTCGGGCCTGTCACGGGCACCGGGGCGCAAACGTGGACCGCCACCGTGCCGGGCACCGATGCCTACCCAACAGCCGACATCGCAGCCATCGCCTACAACCTCACCTGCAGCGCCGACTGCACCATTCAGGCAGGCAGCACCTCCAAAACCCACAGCGCAGGCACACACCTCGGCACCATGATTGCCGCGGCGCCCGGCGCAGACATCACCCTCACCACCACCGGCGACTGGACGCTGGAAGCCGCCGTGCCGCAGTATGTGCGCTGCTACCAACCATTGGTGACCCTGGATGGACTCGTCACATTCCCCCTCATCCTCGGCGCACAGTGGGGCGTCATCTTCTGCGAAGGCACCCTGTCGGATGGCCAACTCCACCTGACCTATCGCACCTACTATCCCGATGGCTGCCCCGTCATCGTTGATGACACCACCGGCGACACCGCCATCACCTATCACACGCCGTGCGACTGGACGCGATTTCCGCGGGGCCTCCTCTGCGCACCCTTTGCCGTCACCAACCTCAATACCGAAGTCGGCGACCAATTCACCGCCTACGGCCTCAAAGCCTGGCCACGCCTCCTCACCGAGAGCGAACGCCTCTTCATCGTTCGCCGCGACCGAGAGCGCATGCTCGCCCAGGGCCACCTCACCGACGCCGACCTGCTGCACGATGGCACCGCCACCTACAGCCTCCGCGCCCCCCTTAAAATCCACAGCCCCGGCGAAACGCCCCCACAGCCGACACTCTCAACCAGCCAATAGCCACGTGCAACTCGCCACGCTCAACTCGCCACTAAATCCCCCTTAACCCCGGAGCGGTGAAGTGCTCCACGGCCGGGTGGCCGCTTCGGAGCGAAGCCCGCGCGCGACAAACCCATGACAAAAAGAACCCACGCAGGCACCTTCACCGCCCCGAGGCCCTTCCTCAACTCGCCACTCGCCACGCGCCACTATCTTCACCCGACAGGGTGCCCTTTAGCTTTATCGTGGGCCACCACCCACCGCGGTGGTGGTTCGCCACTAATCAAGGACCCTCCTTATGACCGACACATCACGCCTCACCCATGAAGCCCAATCCTGGGCCACCAATGCCCAATGGCGCACCGTCAAACACCGCTACGGCGTCAAAGGTAAAGCCCTCATCCGCGTCGCCCGCATGCCACCGGAAGAATGCATGGAGCAGCTCCTGGCATTCCTCACCTCCCAAGACGGCTGCAAGCAGCTCTACCTCGATGGCAAACCCCTCACCAATGAATGGCTCCCACTCACCGCCTGGTACGAACGCACCACCGCCGCCAACCGCACCGAAACCGTGGAAGTCTACCACGCCCTCCGCCACACCTCCGACGCCACCGCCGACGGCCCCATCGTCGTCCACGACGGCTGCACTTACAAAGAATCGCATACCTTTTATTGGGGCGTGGCCAACATTCCGGAACTACCGGAAGACGCCTCCGGCATTCAACACCGCATTGAATCCCTCCGCCGTGACGAAGAGAGCGGCCTCTATTCCTGCGTCCTCGTCAAACGCGAACGCGTCACCGCCCTCATCCCCGAATACACCACCCATCAAGACGCCCTCCAAACCCGCACCGAAGCCGC
The DNA here is from genome assembly GCA_017457555.1 of Kiritimatiellia bacterium. Lineage (GTDB taxonomy): Bacteria > Verrucomicrobiota > Kiritimatiellia > RFP12 > DVOR01 > Spyradenecus. The sequence continues at coordinate 12,347 of JAFTHG010000156.1, forward strand.
CACCCTCGGCGTTAAAGGCGACCAAACAGCCGTCGATGCCCAAGCAGCCAAGCTCATCGGTGATCGCACCGCCGGAGAGGGTGGCGTCATCATCGACATCGCCAAACGAAAGAATGACGACTGCACCACAGATCTCACCGTTGACATCACGACCGAGCAAGCGGTCGCAGACAGCGAAACCGTGGAATCCGAAGACCTCTTCTCAAAACTGAAACGCGTCACCGCCCAGCATCAGGAAGCCGCCGAAACGCTCCCGGAACAAGCGCCCGGCACACTCGTGCGCACCACCAACCGCAAAACTCCCGGCGGCCGCTTTGATACCACAGTCGAAACCACCGAGAGCAAACCCGCCACCGGCGCCATGCAAACTGCGGAGTCCATCTTCGAGCTGCGTGTCACCGATCTGCAGCGCAATCAAAGAGAAGAGATCACCACAGACGCCTCAGCTGAAGGCGGTGTGCGCGTAGAGAAGCGCGTCACCTTTAATCCCGACCAAACCGCAGATGTCGAAACAACCACCATCACCGAGCAAGCGGTCGCAGACAGCGAAACCGTGGAATCCGAAGACCTCTTCTCAAAGGTCACGCGCAAGACCAGTCAGAACCAGCCGGCAGACACGGCACAGCCGACCTTTACCGCTAATAAGATCGTGCGCACCACCAACCGTAAAACTCCCGGCGGCCGCTTTGATACCACAGTCGAAACCACCGAGAGCAAGCCCCAAGACGATGTCGTCATAGTGCAAGATGACAATCTTTTCCAATACCAGAGTCGCGTGGAGCACATCAATCATCCCAATAAAACGGTGGATTTTACCCAAACAACGCTACAATCCGGCACTTCAATGCACACGGAGGTCCGGACAAATCCCGATGGCACCTACAACAAGGTGGTGGCCGAAACGCGCGAAAAGAACGTGCCAAACGCCATCGAAGTCATCGAAGAAACTGCCCTGCAAAAGATGACGCGCAATCTTGAACGGAGCAGCTTCACCGCAAAGATGGGAGTGACCTACCAAGAGGGATTCGTCCAACGCTGCGCCACGCATCCAGCCGATTCTCCTTCCAAAACACTAAAACCGGCACGCGTCACTACTACTACGTCCTGATTGATGCCAGCGGCCAAGTAGACTTCACCAACCAAAGCGAAGACACCACGGACATCTCCGATCACGACCTCTCCTACTCGCGCGGCTACTCTCTCGGCAGCCTCACCCCAGACGAAGCCGCCGCTGAAGCCGTCGCCGAAATCCAAAACACGCAAGCCAGAATCCGCCAAATCTACACCACAAAACTAACCCCATACGCCCCCGAAAATTACCTCCCATTGATTAACTCCGACCTGAGAACGGAAGGCATCACATCGCATCACGGCGATGACACAATCGTCCCGGCTGCAAGCTCACTCGAATACCACAATATCGCCACCAACGCATCCGCCCGGACTCGATTCCGCACCACAGCAAGAAGCTCAGACTGGATCACCTTCCTCGGCGTGGCAGCCGGCTGCAAAATCCGCATCCAATTGACAATCGTCGCTTCCATGATCTACCGCCCCGACTACAGCACCACAGCCCCCCTCGTCGTCACCCCCATCCTCCGCCTGATGACACTGCCAGACGACTGGAATAACCAAATTCCAGAAGCCGGCACAGCAGCCATCCTGCACGAAGACATCTCACTCGACCCCATAGACATCCCGCAAAACGAAGCTATCGGATCCGGTTCCCAACTCACCGTAACCCGCGAAATCACAACCACCGTGCCCGCATCGCGCCACCTCGCCATCGCCATCCTTCCCACCGCCACACCACTCGACTGGTGCGAAGCCCTCTGCCCACCCAAAACAGACACCCTCGGCACCAGCGTCAAACAATACGTCGATAACACGCTCTCACTCAACCTCTCCGCCCACATCACCATCCCCGAAACCGCCATCGGCACCCCCACCAATAACTAAACCCATCTTCCACTGCGCACACGCCTCATTCGCCCCGGCGCCCTTCCTTCACGCGCCACTCACCACTCGCCACTCGCCACTAAAAGCGAGCCTTGCGAGCGCACTCGCCACGCTGTTAGCTGTCAGCTGTCCGCACCTTCCTACAGCCGCAGGCTGGCTCATTCGCCCCGGCGCCCATCCTTCACGCGCCACTCGCCACTGTGGCGCAGCCACCCTTCATCCCCACAGTCCGCTGTAAACTAAAAAACGGCGCTGCAATGCAGTCGCCGTTACAAGGGAATAATGTGTCTGTAGGAGAGCCGCCATTATACCAAAAATCCACCCAATCAACTACCCCCAAACTGCCAACTTCCCCAAAAAATTGACAAATCCCCTCGCGATTTAACTTGCAATTCACCCCAATCACAACCCACCATCCAACAACGATTTACGCAATATTTTAAAGCCAATTGTCAATTTTTGGAAAATTGACAATTGGGATGAAGACTTGTCCGTAAAAGAATCAGTAGACATCTACAAAAAGGTGAGGTATCGGCTATGCCGATAAAATTTTAGTTTCGGCATTTTTGAAACAATGGTGACATTCTGTTATCAAGGAATTTGCCATGGCTTCAAAAGATTTACTTCCGATTTACCACAACGGTCAACTCGAATACTCCTCTTACGACAAGGCAGCTGAAGCTCGTAAGAACGGCGACGAGGTTGTCCCCCTTCGCCATTTCAAGTTCGAAGACGGTACAGAGCAGTTCGTCTCCTATGAGAAGTCTACTGCTCTTCAGGAGCAGTGGGCGCAAGAGGGACGTCAGGCAACCGAACTCTTTCATGCAATCAATACGGACAACCCCTCTGAATTAATAACGCAGACCACAGAAGAGCGCGATGCAGCCTGGAAAGCAGAGAGTGGGCGTTGGGGGGAGTTTGGCGCGGACTATGGCGAGGCTGTCGTCAGCCAGGTTGGGCGCGCGGCAAACCAGATCCCGAAGATGATCGTCGGTTTGTCGCAACTGACGAATGCCGGATTGGGGTGGCTCACATCCGCTGGCGGTCTTGCCCCGAATGTTGTCTCCGACAAATTCCATCTTTGGGCAAAAGACAACGCACGGATGCGACAGGGGCTGGATCAATTTGAAGAAAAACATCTAAGCAAAGACAAGCAATATGATCACCTCATGAGTGATGGCGTTCGGACGACGCGCGAGACGATAGAAGGTGTCACCAATCTGGCGGAGCAACTGCTGATCGGTGGTGGCATTGCCCGGGGAGCCCAAGCCGTGAACGCTGCCGCCACGGCGGTTAAGGGCGTGGCTCCTGTGGCGCGCGTGGCAGCACCGGCCGCAGTAACCAAAGGACAGATGGTTGTTGAGGCGGGGAAGCAATTGGTTACGGGCCCCGGCACGGCTTACGCTGCGGGGATGGCCGGTGAAGCAGCCGGTGAAACCCACGCCACCGCTATTGAGCAGGGTGTGGATCCGAATCGAGCTGCCGAAATAGCCATGAAGGACGCCTTCACGTCCTACTTCCTGAATCGCGCCGACGTGGAGAGCGGGGCAATCTCTGCAGTGGCAGGCCCGGCTGTGAGTAAGACGGTTAAGCAATGGTTCCTGGGCGGACTCCTGCGGCCATTCAAGAGTGATGTCGCCAAGCGCATCATGCGGAATGTCGCTTGGGAAGGTGGCTCCGAGGCATTAGATCAGTGGATGCACCTGTCACGCCTTCAAGATGCAGGTGTTGAGCTCAACCAGGAGGACAAGGCGCGCGCCACGGCTCAGGCCGGACTCTATGGCGCGCTCGGTGGCGCATTGGGTGAAGTGGGCGGTTATCTGGAATCGCGCAGCGAACTTAAGAATCTGCGGCGCCTCTTTGCTGTGGAGCACCAAGCAGAAGCTGCCGAAGCTTTCAAGCGCGCAGCTGAGGGCCAACCTGTTGCCACGGATGCGCCTGGCGGCCCAGCCGTTGTAACAGAGAAAGGCAGCGTGCTCTTCAAGGATGGCGCAGTGGTTCACGGCGACGGTACGATTACCACGGTTAACGGTGTCGTTACCGACACCGATGGCGAGCCCGTTACGATTCGCCCCGAAGTCAATCAGCAGTCTACGATTGACCTCTTCCGATTGATTCGCGAGAGCGACCTGAATGTGCAAAACCTTCCTGTAGAAAGCATCGCAGTCAACGACCGTGTGAAGCAATTCAAGGCAGACGCGGATGCGGCCACTGGCGTGGTGGCAGGAGAACGCTTACAAGGCGCATACAATCCAATTCCCGCCAAGCCGATTCTCGTCATGGAATTTGCCGATGGACACCGTGAGGTGGTGACAGGTCGTCACCGTTTAGATCTGGCCAAACAGAATCAGATGGCGCAGATTCCTGCCAACATCATCTACGAGAAGGACGGATGGACGATTGAGTCCGCACGCCTGATGGATGCTTACGACAACATTCTCGATGGCAAAGGCAGTGACCAAGACTTTGTCAACTTCTTCAGGAATAGCAAGCTTGACGCACAGACGTTGGCCGAACACCCTGAACTCTACGGCCGCAAGCGTCAAGCGGAAGCAAAGTTATTGGCCGAAAATGCCAGCGACGACCTCTACACATTCTTCATGGGCAAAGACGAGCGCATGACGTTGGACGTGGCTTCGGCCATTGCACGAGAAGCGCCAATGGGTGCCAATGCCTACGCCGGTGACATTCAACGCGCAGTGATGCGCGCCGTGCTCAACGATGGCGTTCGTGCGACCGATGCCGCAATTATGGCACGTTCCTTAATGAGTGCCTATAAGCAGCGCATTGAAGCCAAGGGTATTCAGCAACTCTCACTCTTCGGCGATGACGATTCCTTCCAGTTGGCCATGACGCTCGAAGCAAAGTTTGCCAGCAGCAAGGTGCGCGAGATTGAGACCGACCTGCGTGCACTCAAGCAGGCAACCGGCAAGCAGTCGGGCAACCTTAAAGCACGCGAAGCACTGCTGAAGAAGTATGGCCTTGAATCCTCGGAAGACGTGGAAGGCATGCAGCGTGTCATTGGCGAATTGGAAGCCAGGAAGGTGCGTTGGCAAAACTACTACACCGACCCCGAACTCGCGCAACAAGCCCACGCCTATGCAAAGCAAGCCCTACACCTCGATGATATCGCCGTGGAAATGCCCGACGGCCGCATGACGACGGTTAATCAGGAAGCAGGAGCCGTGGCGGCTGCGAGTGAGACTGCGCCGACAGACACTGATGACAATCCAGATCAGGGCGGCTTTGACTTCTCGATGATGCCAACGCAAAAGGCAGTACTACAACCCGTCAACGACTCCATTGAGTCGCGCTTTACAGTGGAAAACGCCCCGCACTTCTCGGTCGTAAGCGACGAAGGGCTGATGACGATCGATATCGCAGACGGTGCGACAGAAGCCGAAATTAACACGGGTCTCAAGGGCGTACTGGACGCTGCACGAGAAGCGAAGGTTCCGGTTCGCCTTCAAGGACAACAGAATCTTTCACTGACGCAACGCAACGCAGTGAAGGGGCATAACCAACGTATGCAGAATCTCTCGATTCTCGGCGTAGAAGAAGTTAGCCCCAATAATCCGATTCAATTGAACGACGTACAAGCAAGAAATCTCTCCGACTCAATCAAGCCTCAACCCATGCCAGAGCAAGCATTCCTTCCAAAAGGCGTGTCCGCTCGCGATGCACTGAAATGGTTTATGACCAATGTTTCTGGCAGAATCTTTAAAACTCCAGATGGGAAAAAAGTCAAATTAGACGAGGGGCATTTCTTCAGATTCATCAGCGAGCAACCAAAAGATGGACAGCGAAAGGGGTGGATTAGTAAAGCTAAGAGCGCAGAAGACGCTCGCGCAGGCATTCTAGACGGCCGTTACACGGAGGCCGATATTGCAGGATTTCAGCGCCAACGCCTCGAAATACTTCCACTCCTGGTTGACGTTATCTGTCACCCCCAGATTGTCTTGCGCGAGTATGGATTCCGTAACGGTCAAGACAGAAATCGTTATACGACACACGTTAAGGTATACTCCAAAAAGAAAGAAGGCGTGACGGCAGTATTCTTCAACCTTGACGGAGACGGTAACTTTAAGGGGCCTACGTCATTTCACCCAGGGAAACCTGGACCAAATGCTTTAAAGAAGTTCGGCCTCATGGTATTGGATAACCCAGACCATGAGACCGAACAAATGAGATCTAACGGTCTAACCGATCAATCTCCCAAGGTCGAGAGCGAAAACTCCGGTTCGCAAACGATACTCAAGGGGAGACAATACTCGGAGACTAATTCCCCTCTTGAGTCATCTCAATTATCGCACACTTCGGAGGCGAAAGTCAACAATAATCCTGTGGCCGAAGAGATGCGCTCGACGCTGGAGAGCACGGTGTATCCAAATGGTGGACGTGTGCCGGTGGTGGGTTCGCCTGCTGCCGAGAAGGGGCGCGTGCCATTGGCGCTGCACCATGTGGTTGGTATTTATCGTGAACTGGCAGGACGTTACCCGAAGGTGGTCAAGGATGCCAACAGAGGCCCGCGCGGTGCGCTGGGTTGGTTCAGGAATGACACGCAAGACATCGCCGTTCGCGCACAACTCTTTGGTCTTGCTGATGCTACGGATATTCAGGCGTTGCACGACGATTTGAAGCAGAAGGGATTCTTCCGCAACGAAGATCCGAATTGGTGCGCACACCACTCCAAGCGCGTCGTGATTCATGAAAAGCGCCTTTCCCAAATCAAACTCCACGAGGCGCTCAACAAATTGGTTGACCGGCGTATTAAGTCGGGCATTCACCAAGGCATTGGCACAAAGGTGATGGCCCACGAACTGTGGCACTATATTGATCAGCTTGACGGCGTGAAGGTGCGCGAACACGGTAACTTCCTTGCGCACATCTTAAATTTAAAGCAGTCTCACGCCGAAGTTATGCCGGAGACCGCATTCACGACCGACACCGAACTCATCAACGAGGCAACCAACTTCATTGCCTGGTGGATTGGTCTTAAACCCGACCAGGTGCAATATCACAAGCAGCCGAAAGAGGCCTACGCCGAGATGGGCGCAGCGTTATGGTTGGATCCCGGAGCCGTAGCACAGCGCGCGCCGAAGTACTATCGCGCAATGATGGAAGGTATGCAGCGTCATCCGAGTGCCATGCGTGCATGGGAGAAAGCCGTGGCCGCCATTGAAGGTAAGACTGACGTGAGCGGACTCTTGGATCGCCTATCGGCACAATGGAGTCGCGAGGCCGAAACGGAACGGCGCAGACTCCGCAGCCGCCTACAGCGCGTGGCACCGGAAGGGGCGAACCTCTTCGAACGCCTCTACTATCGCTTCTTTGGCGCTAACAACGCAATGAAGTTCGCACGCATCTTCACCGACAAACATGCGCCCGTGGTTATGGTGGCCAATGAAGCCACCTCTATCGCATTGCGCCAAGCAGAGAAGATGGTTAAGAAGGGCAAGCTAACACAGGACGAATACAACGCATTGAAACTGGCTGCCAATGCAGCTGTAGAAGACGTTAGCTATCTCTTGACCCAATATCGCCATCAGTACGGCAGATCCAAAATCTTCCTTGCCGACCTCTCCGAGAAGGTTATTCAAGCCTCTCGCAAGCTTGATGTGGATATGAAGACGTTGGCTAAATACCTCCACTTTAAGCGCGTCATTGAGATTGGCGACCGAGCAACGGCATTGGGTATCGATGCGCCGACCGCGCACAAGGCGCTCAATCAGATGAGCCGCGAACTTGGCCTTTCAAAGATGCGCAACGTCATCTCCATGGCCAATCAATTCCGAGCTGTCTACGAGCAAGCCGTTATCAACAATGCTCAAGTGGCCTCCATGCTTGGCCCCGACAACATGCGCCTCCTTCAGCGCAACAAGCATTACGTCACGATGCGCCATGTTGATGATGCGGGCCAGATTGTTGACATGCACGAACAACTTGACCAGAAAGGCAAGGCTGGGCGTGATCCGTTAACGCTCGCACTCACGCAGATGATGCGAATTGGCGGCGGCGTATCCACGGAGACGGGTTATCGGTTACACCGTCTGACCGGTAGTTTCAGGGCCACCTCCAATCCAGTTACTGCAACGGCCGAAACTGCGGTGGCAATCATTGAAGCAGCACAGAAGAACGCCATGATGATTGAATTGGCAGACACACTGGAACGATTCGAGTTTCCGGAATTTCGGATTCTTGAAAAGGGTGAAAGCGAAGTCAACAACGACCGCTTCGGAACGGTTCACTTCATGAAGAACGGCGAAGTAAAGGCGATGGTCGTGCCACGCGAAGTGGCTGACGCTGTAATGGATAAGTCCACATCAATCCCTGGCATTACCACCTTCTGCCGATTTATTAACTCTGGCCGAACGACCAACAATATTACCTTCATTGCGCCTGCGTACGAGCGCGATCTCGCCGCATTCGCAATCAACAACAAGGGATTCAAGCGGTCGCCACTCCACTGGTTAAGCGCCTTCAATCTCGGCGCAGCCATGCGCCTTATACCCGGTAAGCCGGGTGCGGTTCTTGGTGGCGTTACCGACGCCGGAGCCTATGTGGCGATGGCAGCACAATTCATTCCCCCTCACGTCATGAAGTCGATCGGGAAACATCCGCTCGGGCGATTCCTCTTCAATACCTCGACAGTGGAATACTGGACAAGCTTCGGCCGCAAGATGGCGCGTATGATTCAGCGTGGTGAGTTCGAACAGACACTTCAGGAGGCTAAGGCTGCGCGCGAGGCAGGTAATGTTTCGAAGGCGGAAGAGTTGGAATATTGTGCAATTATGGCACGCAAGGCGCTTGAAGATGGCGTATTGCTCACCATGCGACAGATGCGTAACGACGACTTCATCAAGTCCGATCTGAAGCAACTCTTCGACAAGTACAATATCTCTTTCGAGGACGAGGTTGACGCAATGGCGCCTCTGCCAGAGCGCGTATGGAAGGTGCTTAAGGATCCCAAGCAATGGGGAACAGCCGCCTGGCAGAGTGCGTCTAAGAGCGCTCATGGAATCTGGGAAGGTATTGGCAATCTGAGCGAGATTGAAGAAATGACCGTCAAACTCGCAGGTTATTGCGCACTGCACAATCAAGCGACAGGTGGTAAACAACAGTTCAGCGATAAGAACCGCAAGCGCATAGCCTTGCAGACTACCGAGATGGTTGGTTCGCCAGACTTCGCCGCGCGCGGACTTCTCGCACAGATGATCGAGATGAGCACGTCGAGCTTCTGGAATGCACGCCTGCGCGCCGGACTGCGATCGGTGAAGTCTGCGACGCAGCATCCTGGCTCGTGGTTTGGCAAGGCTACGCTGCATGCACTCCCGACGCTCACCTCACTCATGGTCACGTCAGGCTTGCTCAGAAGGTCGCTCGTTTGGCTGCTCACGGACGATAACGACGAAGAGAAGCTCAAGGGCACGGTGGCGGGTTCGGTCATTGATGTGCTGCGCTGGCAGGAAGAGGCAATGAAGAAGGTGTCTGTCTACGCGCAGCGCGCCTACCGCTGCCTGCCAATCTGGTTTGATGGCCTGACGACAATCTGTCTCAAGCTGCCTATTCCTGACGAAGCGAAACTGATTGACATGGGGATTCGTGCGGCCTGGAATAAGTTTGCAGAGAAGTTCGGGCTGGGTTCGCCCGATCCGGGTGTCGGATTCGACAGCGTAGTCCATGAAGCAGCCAATCAATTCGGCTTCGACCCGAGCGACCGCGGTTCAATCTGGAGCTTCCTTACACCGTTTGTCAGTCCTTATCTCTTTGGCTCCAACCCGCACGAGTCCTTCAGAGATGCGCCGATGTATTCCGAGCGAGATTTCAAGGCTCGCTTCTTGGAACCGACTAACTTCGCCGAGAAGGTGACGCAGAGAACTTGGAACGCGTCGCCATTCGCGCAGCTCTACCGTTTCCGCGAGTCTGACGGTGGGCCACACTCCGATAGCACCAAGGAATTGCGTTGGATTCTCAACTTCCCCGTGGTCGGACCGACACTTGCGCGATTTTGTTCGGTGGACTCCGGCGGCGAATTGCAGACCTTGCGAGAGTATGAGAAGATCGACGAGGCGCAACGTGCTGCGGATCGCATCAAGGTGGAACAACTCTTCCTGAAGATGGAAGCTCAAGAAGAATTATCGGCCGAAGACACACTCTTCTTGTTGCAGAACACCGACCGCCTGAAACAGCTCTTCAAGGAGGCCAAGAAGCCAAGCGCATTGCGTAAGCTCGAATCGATTAAAAGCATTAAGAATCCTGACACGCGCCTGCGCGCAATTGATGCAATTAACGCTAATTAGTGTAGACATCTACACGAACACCCGCTTAAGTGTCATTTTGAAGCACTTAGGCGGGTATTCTTTTGCAACAATAAAAGCACGACAGCGGAGAGTAGCGCAGCCCGTTGTGCCGGTAATCATGGCGCGTTCCGAGC
>JAFTHG010000157.1 GCA_017457555.1 Kiritimatiellia bacterium
ATACGTTCCCGCTCTTCCTGACGGGTCAGGTCCGTTTCAGGCAGGTCTGCGACAAAGCAGGTGTGGCGGTGTTGCCAATGGGTTTGTAAGGTGCGGCCAAGCATACCTTTGCCACCGGTAATCAGGATTCGCATAGGGGGTCTTTCTGGTGAATGGCGCAGTAGTTTTGATAAAGCGTTTTGCCCATGTAACGGGCAATATCGCGGGCGGGAGCTTTGAGTAAATCAACAACAATGAGGCCGTCAATGGCGGTGCCGAAATCGGGGTCAATATTGAATGCGACAAATTTGCCCTCCATTTTGAGATATTGCCGGATGAGGATCGGCATATCGTGTTGGTCATCTTCTACCTCAGCGAGGGCGATGGTCAAATCGGCTTCGCTCTTACGGAAGTCGGCATAGTCGGGATGTTGCCACTCTACAAAGCGAACCGGTTTTGGGGGAAGCCGTGCTGAAATCCATTCGGCGAGGTGCTGATCAAAGGCGTTTTCACGTAAATAGTTCATCAGTAGCGAGGTCGCGGCCTGACTGAAGTCGTGTGAAATGCTGACGGGACCAAAGAGGACGGTGTACTGCGGATGATAAGCAATAAAGGTGAGCACGGCCCGCCAGAGGAGAAGAAGGGGCGCGAAGGTGCGTTGATAGGTGGGACGCACAAAGGAGCGGCCTAATTCAATTGCCGGACCGGGGAGATGGCCTAAGAAGCGTTCATCAAATTGGAAGAGGGTACGTGTGTACAGCGCATTGAAGCCTTGACTCTCCACCAAGGCATCTGAAAGCCCCAGACGATAGCATCCCACAATCTCACGATGGTGTTTATTCCAGAGGATAATCTGGTAATACTCCAAGTCAAAATCGTCAGTATCGGAGGTGTGGCCTGTGCCTTCACCGGCTGCTCGGAAGGTGAGTTCACGTAGACGCCCAATCTCTTTCAGTGTTACAGGGATGTATTTCCCTTGAACAGCATAGAGGATGTGATCATCTGTGGTGAAGAGCGTAGCAGCTTCGGGGAGGGTGGCGAGTTCGGATTCAAGGGCTTCGGTTGGAATCGGATCGATAAGAGGTGCATCCGTGCGTTCTGCTGTGTCTAAGGTTAGGCGGCGCATTTGTGTGTCAAACCACGACTCGCGCTGTCTACCCGCTAAAAGAAAGGTGCGGTAGCGGAGGTAACGAAGGGCGTCAGCTTCATTTGGAAAACGGTTAAAAAGCGTTTCAGAGGCGATAGGATGGCCGATGTGAAGGGTAATGGCGGCATTGCGTTTCCGAAGCATTTCACGGGGTAAGAGCAGGGTCCGCAAGCGAGGATGAATCTTGCCTGCGAGGTGAAAGCTTAGTGATGCGGTCCCGGGGACAAAGATGGGCAGAATCGTTGCGGAAAGGAGTGCTTTACGCAAAAAGGGTAGGAGGGAGACATGCCATACGGCATCTCGGATACGAAAGGCTTTAGGCTCAAAACTTGCCACCTCACCAGCGGGGAAGAGGATGAGCGCATGTTGATCTTTAACCCAGTGCAAGGCCTGACGCACGGCATGGACATTACGATTCGCTGAATTGGCCGTGCCAAAGGGATCCACGAAAAACATTTCATCGTGGAGCTCCGGAATGCAGCGCAAAATGTAATTGCCCAAGACTTTGACATCGGCGCGTTTACGGCGAATTGTTTCAAGAAGTGCAAGTCCTTCTGTTGCACCAAAGGGGTGATTGGCGACGATAATCAGCGCCCCCTTTTCCGGAATCCGATTGAGATTGGATTCCGATAGGTGAATTTGCGTTTGCATTACCGACAGGACGCGACTTGAAAAGGGAATCGTGTCAGGTAATGCCCGAACCGCCAAATAGATTTGGTGGAGGTGGGTGAGGCCTAACAATCGCTCAAACAGGGAGTGGGTCTGTTTCAAGAGCCACCTCAACCATGGCTGACGCAGACGTTGCCAGGGGAGTTGGAATGAAAAGACCTCATCCTGCATAAGGGCGATGTGTCACCGGTGCGATTATTGGAAGAGAGTACCTTTGGTATTACCTTCTGAAGCACTCCACCATGATGGGCGCGTGGTATCCAGACGCTCAATCTGTTTCGGCGTCATTTGGATACCCTTTGAGGAGGCCGATGTAATGCGTGCCTCGGCTGGATCAAAGACTTGCTGGGTGATACGCTGCCCTTTCAAGTACTTGAACTTGACATAAACAGCTTCGGGGGTGCCCTTGCAGAGCAAGAGAATTGTCGCACCCTCGGGGACAAGCGAATAGTCTTTGTTTGTAATCATGCCCCCCCAGCGGAAGCGTTTAATGTAGGTAAAGCCGTAGATGGGTTCGTAATAAATGCACGTGAAAATATCGTCACGATTGTAGATGCCAGCTGTGAAGTAACGATTTGGCGCGCGCGTCTTTAAGGCTCCCAACCATTCCTTTTCCGGTTCGTACGTTGCATCGGTTAAGAACTTGTCCGGCGGCGGCATAAAGCGGTAGTGGCCATCACTCCAGACAATATAGAGTTTGTCCAGACTGGAGCAGGGGAAGAGTGGCGTGCCCTGCTTAACCTCATAGCCGAAGTAATTGTCTTCCGACAGACGCATGGTTAATTCTGTAGAGGTTAGAGCACGCTCATCAATGGCCTGGAAGCCTTCTTCAATCTCCGTTAAGCGCGGATACTGCGGCCCATATTCCTTTAAGAGCCCCTTGAGGAACTTGGAGGCATAGCGGGCAAGGTGCAATAGATTGTCATTGATTTGCGCCTGTTCTTCCCGCAAGGCTTCCATTTCGGCATTATGACGATTGATATCGTAGAGCGAAATGCGGCGAATCGGAATCTTGAGCAACATCTCAATTTCGTCATCGGTCAATTCATGGCCGACCTGATCCAAATAGGGGACAAAGCCCAAACGAATCTCTGTTGCCACACCTTCAGCCGTTTTCACGGTTTCAATACGCTTGTAGATACGATTTTCAATGAAGATGGCTTCAAGGGTCTTACGGTTCATTAACTGCTCAATTTCGCCCAAACGGACGTTGAATTCAGCAGCAAAGATATCTTGAAGGCGCTGCACATGGTGCTTGAGCATATCTGTAACAGAGAGCTCAACGGGGCGATTGTCACGTAAAACAACAATGCGACTGGAAATTTTGCGTTCGCATTCCGTGAAGGCATAGAGGGATTTCCGCACCTTTTCCGCATCGGAGCCCGGCGTCAGGGAGATTTCAATCTCAACCTTTTCTGCCGTAAAGTTGTCGATATGACGAATGGGTAACTTTTTCGTTTTAATTGCTTTTTCAATGGATTCAGCTAAGCGATCTGTTGTTACACCATAAGGTACAGAAGTGATAAAGAGTTTATTCTTCTCATTTTCGCGCTGTTCAATCGTAGCACGAATGCGGATGCTGCCATTGCCATCATTGTAGTCGGATGCATCCATTGTGCCGCCGGTAATGAAGTCGGGCAGCACTTTGGGGCAGGGCTTCTTCTGGAGGATGGCGATTTCCGCTTCCAGAAGTTCCTGGAAGTTGTGTGGCAAGATGGAGGTGGAAAGACCGACAGCAATGCCATCAATGCCGAGCATAAGACTCAGTGGCACTTTGGATGGGAGCAGGACAGGTTCTTTGTTGCGGCCATCATAACTGGGAACATATTCCGTCACCTTGGGAGAAAAGAGGTGCTCGCGGGCCAACTTGGTTAAACGGCATTCAATGTAACGGGCCGCAGCGGCTTCATCACCCGTGAAAATGTTGCCGAAGTTTCCCTGACCTTGAATAAGGTAACGTTTGTTTGCAAGCGTAACGATGGCATCTTTAATAGCCGCATCGCCATGCGGATGGTAGTGCATGGTGTTACCCACGACACCGGCCACTTTGGAAAAGCGTCCGTCATCCTTTTCCCACATGGCATGAAGGATGCGACGTTGAACAGGTTTCAAACCATCTTCAACGGTCGGGAGTGCGCGATCACAGATAGAATAAGAGGCGAACTGGAGGAAGTTCGTTTCCATCAAACGCCCGAAAGGGCCACGCTCGTGAACAGCTGGAGCGGCAACTTTCTCTGGTTTGAGATCGATAACTGAAAGCGATGCGGTGTCAGAATCCTCAGAGGTTGCACCTGCTTCAGCAGTAGATTCATCCGCTAAATCCAGGAAGTCTTCAAAGAAAGCTTCCTGCGGATCATCATCCGGGAGATGTTTAGACATAGTAATTGTAAGAAAATATTAGTGAGAGCAACCGCTCGATGTCGCATTCAGAACCTCGTCGAAGTAAATTTCTGTGGTACGACCAGGTAATGGAGTACCTTCACGCATTGCTTCTTTCAGTTCTCTTGCAGAATCGGCATCATACCACCAGTAAACCGGGAGGGACAATTCATCGCCAAAACGCCCAAGTACAGTGTCCGGCGTGCCAAACTTGTTCCAGTACAACAGACGGGTGGAATCGGTATTCCATGTCAGCGCGTAGGGGACAGCGGCGGTTAAAATGCCGTCAATCTGACGCATAATGTCGTTACGCTTTGCGGTAGAGAATTCCGATTTCTGCTGTTCAATCAAAGCGTCAATTTCTGGCGTGTGGAACCCAGTCAGGTTAATGCCGTTTGGCGTATCGGCATAGGCGCTGCTCCACATCGGTTCCGGATCGCGGAAGAGTGAACCCGAGAAAGCACCTGTTGTAACATCGAAGTTGTACTTTCCGGTTTCACGCATCCATGTCGCAAAGTCCTTCTGCGAAATTTCCAGAGCAATGCCAATGCGTTCCAATGCTTCTTTGAAGAGTGCGAGATAGACGCTATCACTGGCAGAACGCGTCAAGATGCGAATCACAAAGGGCTCTCCATTGCGTTCCATCTTACCTGTTTCAGGGTTAATTTGGAAACCCGCTTCCTTTAGCAAAGCTACAGCTGCTTCCGGATTGAACTCAAAGAGTGTATTGGTGCAGGGGCGGCTTGCATCGTAGAGGTCTCTGCAATAGGAATTTTGCATAAAGTAAGCATTGTACATCAGCGTGCGAACCATACGGCGACGGTCAAATAACATCGCCACAGCCTTACGAACGCGGACGTCATCGTAAGGTTTACGGCGCAAATTCATTGCAAGTCCCTGGAAGCCGATGGGCTGATGGTTGTGCACATTTTGCTTGACCACCCAGTTCTTCTCAAAGCGTTCGCCCCTGCTTTCGGTGTTCCACACACGGGCAGAATAGACAGCGTAAGTATCCACCTCGCCCTTTTTGAACGCTTCATAGGCATTGTTCTGATCCATAAAGAAGCGAATGCGGATTGTGTCAAAGTTATAAAGACCGCGGCCGGAGGGCGTTGCGAAACACCACCAGTCCGGACGACGGGTTAACGTCATGCTCAGTCCTTCTTTGTGTTCGGTCACTTTATAGGGGCCACCGACAATAGGAAGGTCAAAATTGAGGTCATTAAAGTAGAGCTCTTCGTCACGGCCTTCTGCCTTACATTTCGCTTTTGCATCATCCAAGAGTTTTTTGGGCATGACGTAGAGAGAAAGACCGGCACTGATTAAGTTGCGCCAATGCTTTTCCTTGCAGGGGAATCGCAACGTGTTGCTGTCAATAATTTCAGGAGAAGAGAGCGCCGCAAAGAGCACCTTAAACTGGCCAGAGAGACTCTTCGGAGCAGTCACGGCATCAAACGTAGCCTTGACATCTTCGGCAGTAATGGGCGAACCGTCACTCCAGCGTGCTCGCGTATCGATATGGAAGGTGTAGCTGAGTTTGTCGTCGCTGATTTCCCACCAGTCGGCCAAACCCGGTGCAACATCACCAGTTAACGGATCTGTACCCAACAAAGAGGGATACATTAAGCCGAAAACCATCATCGTGAAGGTGTTGTTATCCAAGTAACCGTTGAAACTTTTGGGTGGATTATTTCCGGCATACGTCAGTGTGCCGCCCGGAACAGCGTATGGCGAAGCATAAGGGTCAGGCTTTTCTGTCCATTCCGGGCCGGGAAAACGTTCCGCACAGAAAGCAGATGCAGCAGCTAAAAGAAAGGTTGTGGTCAGGAGGGTGGTAAAGGATGTTTTCATGTTTAGGAGTCTTTCCTTCTGCTTTTAAAGAAATTCACAAATTGTTCCCGGCATGATTCTTCAAGAATCCCTTGCACGAGTTTGGGGCGATGGTTTACTTTTTCGCTGGATAGTATACCAAATTCATTCTCCCCGCCACGCTCAGAATCGCTTAAACCCCAGACAATCATTGCCGGGCGAGCCCACACAAGTGCTCCTGCACACATTGGACAGGGTTCTTTTGTGACATAGACAATGGTGTTGGTTAAACGCCAATCACCAAGTGTTGCTGCTGCAGCAGTGATTGCGATCATCTCCGCATGGGCGGTTGGGTCATTCAACATTTCTGTTTGATTGTGCGATCGGGCTAAGATTCTTGCGGCAAAGGGATTGTCGAGAGGTTGGGGATGGGCGACACCCGGAGAGAATGCACCTTCTGGTGCCAACACAATGACACAGCCACATGGGACTTCGCCCGCTACTGCAGAACGTTCCGCTTCGCGCAGAGCCAATCGCATAAAATGCTCATGAAAACGTTTTTCGGCTTCAGTCATGACGAGGTTTGCGGAAGGCTGTTGCAGCATCAGTACACAACTGACGTGCAAAGGTGAAGGAGTGCTTCGCCATTGCGGTAGAGGTCGCGTTAACACTAAAGGTCAAGCCTCGCTCAATCTGACGATCGCGAAGTGTGGTTGATAACGTTAAAGTTGTGAGCGCCTGACTCCATTCGCGTGTATTTGTGGGATGAACGCGTAAGACGGCTTGCCCGAAAAGATCCTCATTCGCTTTGCTTGCAGCACAAACAACTGGCGTACCACACGCCATGGCTCGCAAGATGGAGGGAAAGTAGGCCACATCTTGTGACGGTTCAAAGAGCAGAAACGCACCGCTGTAAAGACATGAAATCTCGTTTGGGGAGAGCTTGGCATTATTTAGAAAGCGCACCATACCCTCTAAGTGACAATCCCGGATAACCTCACGAAGTTTATCCGGGAGTTCTGCGTCACCTAAAATAACACAGGTTACGGAAGACACTTCTTCATTTGTGCCTAAAGCTTCCAAAACGGGTGTCAAGTAATGTGCGGTTGCCGAAGTGGAAACGATAAGGAGATAGCGTTGAGGAATAAGAAGTTGCCGTCTGACGTGTACAATTTCCTCGTCCGAATGTAAACGGAAAACAGGATGAATACCACTGGGAATAACGGCAACTTTTCGCCGCAATGCAAGCCCTAATTCATGAACCGTATGCGTGGCGACTGCTTTGTTGGGGCAAATTAAAGCATCGGCACCCAATAAATTTTGTCGAGCATGCCAGCGCGTTAAAAACTGGAAGCGTTGCTTATTTGAGTGCGTTCCATACAGATGCCGGAGGGCTTCAATTGCAAAGATGATCTTGATAGGAGATTGTTTTGTCCGTGGAGGCGGTACTAGTGCCGCATCTGCGCTCCACCAAACATCTGGGAGTATGGTGCGGCATAGTTGTGCCAATTCGTATCGTCCGGCTACCGTATAAGGATTCTCGTGCGCAATGATGTAATGGACAGAAGGGTGTTCAATGGGTTCCCATGGAAGACACGAGGTTAATCCCAGCAAAATTGAAACCGTATCCTCCTCTTGAAGTGCAGGTAAAAAAGCATCTACCATGTCTGCCATATAGATGCCGGCAGACATGGAAAGATACTTAAACGTCCTCAAATCAAAGAGGATATGCACGGGTAATTACTTGGTGACGGCGTAGGTTTCGCGCGCGATCATCAATTCCTCATTGGTGGGAATGACATAGACGGGAATCTTCGAGTCACTGCCGGAGATTAACTTCTCAATGCCGCGCACGGTGTCATTGACTTCGGCATTTAAGGTGACGCCCAAGCCGCTAATGGCTGGCAGAAGTGCTGCACGGGTTTCCTTGCTGTTTTCACCAATTCCGCCAGTGAGTACGATTGCATCAACGCGACCGAGAAGTGCAGCATAACCACCGATATACATCGCATAGCTGTGTACCAAACGTGCTAAAGCTGCCTGAGCTTCAGGCTTGCCAGCATCGCAAGCAGAGCACAAATCACGCATATCGCTGGAGCCGGTACCACCTAATGCAAAGACGCCGCCCTTCTTGTTCATCATAGCATCAATGTCATCAGCAGAGAAACCATTCTTTAAAAGGTAGAGCACCACTGCAGGGTCAATATCACCGGCACGGGTTCCCATCATCACGCCTGCGAGAGGGGTCATGCCCATAGAGGTGTCAAAGCACTTACCGCCTTTGACGGCTGTAATTGAAGAACCGTTACCTAAGTGACAGGTAATGATGTTCATTTCATCCAAAGGCTTATTCAAGACTTCAGCCATGCGAAGCGTAACAAACTTATGACTGGTACCATGGAAACCATATTTACGCACGCCATATTGTTTGTAGATTTCCTTCGGCAATGCATAGAGATAGCTTTCTTCGGGCATTGTTTGATGGAATGCTGTGTCAAATACGCCAACGTGGGGCACGTTCGCAAGAACGGCTTGGCAACCCTTTACACCCTGCAAACACGCAGGATTGTGTAACGGAGCGAGAGGGCTGAGCTTTTCAAATGCTTCCAAAACTTCCGGGGTTAACAGTACAGACTCGGAATAGAGTTCACCGCCATGAACCATACGATGGCCCACTGCATCAATATCAGCAAAACTCTTCAAACAACCGCCTTTGGCAGGATCAATTAAGGCATCGCAAACCAATTTCACGGCCGCTGTATGGTCGGGAGCATCGCAAAGGTTTTGTTTTTCGGAATAGTCGCCAGCAGTGAACGTAAAGAGGGGATTTTCAATGCCGATGCGTTCAACCTGACCTTTGGCCAACATCTGCTCTGCTTCCATATCAAACAGCATAAACTTGAGCGACGAACTGCCGGCATTAACAACCAAAACATTGCGGATACTCATGGAAAACTCCTTAATTAAAGCATCTAAAAAGAACCAACATTATAGCACGTCATTCACTTTCTCGCAATTTTTAAGCCGGATTCTTCATAAAAACACTATAAAGGGAAGGTGAAATGGCAAACGAAGGAAGATTTTGGCGTATTATCAAATATTGTTTGGTGTATAATAGTGATAACGTATCTTTCCCGTAACAAATGATAAAGGAGTAAGAAATGG
>JAFTHG010000158.1 GCA_017457555.1 Kiritimatiellia bacterium
GTATTACGCTGATCCGAGTCGCGCACGGTCGGTGGCATTTGATTGGTAATCTAAAAGGAGTTAACATGAAGAAGTTCAGAATTATCGAGACTTGGCAGCGCACGCCTCTGGCCATGCGCTGCACTTTGCTGGTTTGCGTTACGGCGATATTAATCACGATTGTGCTATGTTGGCACAATCGCTATGCGGTGACCATCTCTGACGGCTCGTCGTTCGAGGCTGTAAGAGTTAAACTATACAATCGGTGGACCGGCAACATAAAGATGAGCTCGCTTGTGATTATCGGAGACAAGCACTGCATTTCCACGATTGAAGAAAATTGAGCGGTTTCACCGCACTATTCTTTAACTTGCTAAATCGTGCTTTTTTGTGTTGACGGGTGGTAGCACCTCGTGTTATATTAACAATCAAAAGGAGTTTGCGATGGCCAATCAGCCAGATATCAATAAGAAGCAGATACAGTTGAGACTGTCAATTGAGACCTACCACAAGCTTTTACGTTTGGCAGGTGGTGACAAGTCGCGTGTTCAGACCGTGATCCGGCAGATCCTGGTTGCGCACGTCGAAGATGTTGAGCTTACGCTTGAAGAGCGCGAGGCTATTCTTTTAGAGATTAAACAGAATGCAGCCAAGAGGGAGAAGTCGTAATGATCACTGTCACTGTTGAATTGAGCCTGGATACAGCAGCTAAACTGGCGCACCGCGCCAAATGAGCACAAGCGCGCCGTCATTGATGAAGCGCTGCATAGCGACAATCGAAGAAGACTGAGCGGTCTCGTTGCACTATTCTTTAACTTGCTAAATCGTGCTTTTTTGTATTGATAGGTAGAGACTACCTTTGTTATTATTTTTAGCAGAAAGGAGTAAATGCACTATGTCAAATGAATACGGCTTTGATATTGTCAGCCTCAAGACGTACATTTCGATCGACGTCCTGAAGCGAATTGATCGCATGGCCAAGAAGTCAGGAAAGACGCGTTCGCGCTTCGTTTCCGAAGTCCTGGCTGCGCATGTTGCCGGTGTCTCCTTGTCTGATCAAGATCTCCAGGAGATTGCAGAGTTCATTGAGCGCGCCAAGCTTGCGCGCGAAGAAAAGCGGAACAATTCTTTAACTTGCTAAATCGTGTTTTTTTTGTATTGACGGGTGTAAACAACCTTTGATATCTTATTACACAGAAAGGTTAGAGAGATGCCAAATCAGCCAGACATCAACAAGGTAGTCACGTTCGTTCGTGTGCCATTGGAATTGATGGCGCGCTTACGCTCGCTTGCAGTCGAACGCAAGATGACAATTACGCAGCTTATCAATTTTATTCTACACGAGGAGTTGGACGGCAGGCCGCTTTCCGACAGTGATCTTGAGTGGATTCGTAACACAAGGAGCCAAAATGAAGACAAGCGCCGAAAGAACTGAGCGGTCTTGTTGCACTATTCTTTAACTTGCTGAATTGTGCTTTTTTGTATTGACAGGTTTGTTAAACCTGTGATATAGTCTTATCAGAAAGGTGAGAGAGATGCCCAACCAACCCGATGTAAATAAGGTTATTCGATCGATTCAGATTCCCTTGGAACTGATGGCTCGACTTCGCAAATTAGCGGCTGCACGTTGTATGACGGTTGGCCAGTTAATCAATTTCATCCTTCACGAGCAGCTCGATGGAATCGCGTTGACAGAAGAGGATTATGAGTGGATCAAAAGCGAGGTGAAAAAAAATGAAGACAAGCGTAAAAACTATTGAAGTATCTTTAACGATTGAAGAAGTGGCGAAGGTTCGCCACTTCGGAAAGAGTGAGAATGACGGGTTTATTTTTCTTTTGATTAAAGGTTTAACAAACCCGAAAGGGAGGCTTTTATCTCAAAAAATTTTGCCCAGGGGTTTAACAAACCTAAAGGAGGCCGCCCATGATTAAGCGCATGGAAGATTGGGAATGGGAAGAGTGGAACGATAAGTATAAAGCGTTCGAGCGTTTTATCGGGCGATTCTTCTTTTGGACTATTGTGATAATCATCATCGGCGCGTTAGTTTTTAACGCAGTCGTCCTAACGGCGATGATGAAAACTATGATCGACTCGCGGCCGACTCATCCTGATCAGGTAGAGTCGGCGCGCTAATTTTCATGGAGATTAATATGGCTAAAAAGGACAATCATACTCCTCGCAAGAGAGCTGCGGAACGTCTTACTCAAGTTGCGCCGGAGGTTCGCGCGCTTGCACCCCTTGGAGCCGTGGAAGTGGCCGCGGTTTTTCGCCTGGATAAGCAGGCTGTCTTAGATGCTTGCAAATTGTATGCGACAAGCAAAGGACGCGAAGGCCTGCGGTGCTATCACAATGGCCGAGGCTACAAGATTCAGCCCGCAAACGTCGTGGCCTGGATGTGCGAGATGGAAAAAAGTTATGCCGAAAAAGGGATTTGAGAAATGGATTTGAAAGATGGAAAATGTGGTGCGGGTGAAAATCGCGCGCCGGTGTTCGCGGCCGTGTTTGGGTGCGCGCATGCTCACACACGTTTCCGCGACTGAACATGTGCACGGCAGGTATTCGTCTGGTGACTGATGAAGACGTGCAGAAAAGTGGTGATTCAGGAGTGATTTACATTATAAGTGTAATTCAAATGATTGATTTATCAATGAGTTATACATATTGTGTAACTAAATCTACAATCGCGCAGACAAAACAGCGCCTCTGTAACGCGTGGTGGAATATGGTTGTGTCGCGAATTTGTAGCAGTGCGACCGGCCGTTACCATGGCGCGAGGCAATGTGGCTTTCGGGTGCGTCCGTCCGCTGCCATGGCGCGAGGCAATGTGGCTTTCGGGTGCGTCCGTCCGTTACCATGGCGCGTGGAAACCTCACACACGGCCGGCAAGTGGCTGGCGGTCGGGCAAAGGGAAAAATTTCTCTGGCTGGCGGTCGGTTTGGTGCGAATTTCCGTGGCGTCATGGGGGGGAGGGGGTGCCCCGGGGTCGCGCGCACACCCCCTCCCCTATAAATGCATTGGGATGGCTGCGCCAATGAGTGATGTCGGCGCGGCACGCGGCTAAACAAAGGAAGGAATAAGACAATGAAAAAGTATGTTCGAGTGAACATTGTTGATGCAGAACCGATGACGCGAGGTGAGTACAACACTTTCCGTGGTTGGACGATTCCTGCGGACGAAAACCCGAATGACGAGGGTTACATCATCTACTATCGGAAGGGCAAGGAAGATGAGTATGTTTCCTGGTGTCCAAAGAAGCAGTTTGACGAGGTCTCTCAAGAGATTGAGTAACGGAATCATGCGCGTGCCGTCGGCGCGGCACTCGGCTAAACAGTAAGCAGCGCTGGTGCGCTGATGCTTAAATGAGAGAGGTAGAGATGATGAGTGGTGGTGATGAGGATGCGTTTGCGTTCACAATTGAGGTGAAGGTGGCGTTAAAAGATGGGTGCCTTGAGACGCGTATTTGCGCGGTTGATGAGGCGTTGCCCGCGTTGATGAGGCGTTGCCCGCGTTGGCGAGGCGTGTACAGATGGCGTACATAGCGACCATTGGGATGGCGATTTCGCGTGAGATACCGTTTGGCAAGGGGAAGGCACAGGTTAAGGAGATGGCGGAATGAAGGATTATACCGTTAATGTGATTGCATTGGCTACGCTTATTGCGCTTACGATTATCCTTGGGTG
This sequence comes from Kiritimatiellia bacterium, assembly GCA_017457555.1. GTDB lineage: Bacteria > Verrucomicrobiota > Kiritimatiellia > RFP12 > DVOR01 > Spyradenecus. Next base: position 3,661 of record JAFTHG010000158.1, read on the forward strand.
GACTGTGTTTCAGCGTTCGCAGCAGGCGTTGCAAGAGGGTAGATGTCTGCGCTGCGGCCAAGTGTTGCCAACGAAAGGAGGCGACGAATGATAACGACGCTTTTGGCGATGTGGCGGTTGCTTATCCGGCTCTTGATTAACCCTTGCTATGGGTGCGTTCGCAAGGGCCGATGTCAGTTGTCTCGGTTATTGGGTCTCTACTGCGGCGATTTGGGCATGAGTTTCTATGAAGCGAAGAAGAAAGGCGGTGAGGAATGAAGGATAGCGAAGCATTTATGAGCTTTTGCCAGAACATGCGCTCTTGCAGTGAGTGCAGATATGGCCAGTTGCAGCAGCTGGGGGCGTGTCGTCAGGCATTTATGAAGGACTATAGCGCTGCGGGAGCCAATGATAGCCACCGGCGTGGTGGCACGGTGGCCCACGATAGCCACCGGCGCAGTGGCACGGTGGCCCACGATATTGAGGGCGAGGCTGTGCCGGAGGGAGCGGATATTGCTCCTGAGGATTTTGGCGGCGTTGAATTGCCGGAGGCGTGTTCGCGCTTCCGGGATCGGCTGTTGGCGGCGCGTGGCGTATTGGACCTGATGGTGGCTTCGCTTGATCACGCGTCTTATGCAGAAATGAGCGAGGCTGTGCAGATGACGGGCGCAGTGGTGCGGTTGCTTGAGCGTGACTACCGTGACTTTTGGAGGGCGTATACGGCTTGGAGGGGTGGTTCACGATGAGTGATTTAGACCGCTACCAAGCGACGATGCCATTCTTCGAGATGGAGCGGACGCGAGAAGAGATTGCGCAATTGACCGACGAAGAGATCGACCGACGCTATCCGAAAAATACCGGCGCCAACCTGAAGACTACTAATCCACGGCTTTATGCGGTTGCCTGCCGCCTTTACTTCGAGTATGCCTTCAGCCAACGCGAGATTGCCGTTATGTGCAGAGTCAGTCGTGCGACCGTGGCGGCAATGGTTGAGGCAGAGCAGGATGCGGGCACAAGTATTGTGCAGCGCAAAGCTCGTTTAACGCGGTTGCGCAGGCTACAAGAGCAAACCTTTGCACGGCTCGAAGGTCTTATGGCTAACGAACAAGAAGTTCGTCGCGCAGGCATTGTGGCTGTTGCACAAGTATGGGAACGGATTAAACACGCGGGTGACGAGTTGGAGCAAACACTCAACAACACCATTGATGCCTCCACTTCTACAACTCCAGCGGTTACGGACGCCATCCACTTCCTCGAGCGATAGGACGGAACCATGTCAAGCGACTTCAAAGAATTACACGCCCACCACCTTTCCGTGACAAGCAGAGGCGTCCTATGGACTCTCCTTAACTTAGAAGGCATGCTCATTAAGGAATCTGTCCTTGATACGCTCTGCCCAAACGCCGTTTGGATTCAAGCAGCCAAGGAGATTCGCCAGTGTGGTATCGGGCGATTAGACTGCGTAGATCAACTGCAACGAGTCTATCGATTTATCCACTTCTCTACGCCCGAAGAACGTCGCCGCATTTACCAACGCGAACACAAGCAAAAAGGCCGTAAGCATCAGGAGGATCAAGATGTCAAATAAGAGACGTAAGTTTGTTGCAGAAAGCACCGGCACTGTCAACCTACTCACCCCCGACGATGAACTTGTCGGATACAGCGACTGGAGTGTCTGCAATGCGCTCGGCATTAAGCGCCGTGCGTTGGTTCAGTTGCGGCAGAATCTCAAGCGAGACGAGGATTGGCTAATCATCAACGGTGAGGTTGGCATGAGCCATGCGTGGTGCGTTGCCAAAAATCTCAACACTGACCATTTAACGCCTATCGGCCAAAGCGATTGGGTTTCCTTCGAGGTCATTAACTTTGTACTCAATCCGCAGCTTCTACTTGCCAAGGCCTTGCAGGACGGCATCGTGTATCCTGTTCGCGTTAAGGATGCAAGCGCATTCAAGCGCGGTATGGTGTTCGAAGCCAGGCGCGGTTATGGCAACGCATGGGAAATCGCCTACGCATGGCCTCGCAGAGACTATTAATGAGGATTACACCATGAGCTGGATTAAGGTCGATTGCTTGTTAATTCACAAACCTAAAGTCATAAAAATTGCGCGTGAATTAAATTTGAAACGCGAGACGATTTTGGGCTACTTAATTAAGTTTTGGGCGCTTGCCGATGGCATTACTGAGGACGGACGTCTGGAGGGGTATGGACCTGATGACGTGGACGACCTTGTGGGCTTGCCGGGGTTTGGCCGCGCGTTAGAAGTCGTTGATTGGCTTAGATTTAACACGCGCGGAGCAGTCTTGCCGAGGTTCGATTTACACAATGGCGAAAGCGCCAAAAAGCGCGCCAACACCTCTCTGCGCGTGTCACGTCACAGGCGCTTAAAATGTAACGCAGAAAGTGTTACAAATGTAACGAATGCAGAGTTATCAAAAACGTTAGGTAGAGAAGAGAAGATAAGAGTAGACTCAAAGAGTCTACCGGGCGCGGGCGTGTGCACGCCCACGCGTGAGGACGCTCCCTCTCAGGTTTCTTCTTCTCGGCCTGATTTGCGTGAGGCGCTTGGACTGGGCGGTCTGCAGGAGTGGCCAGAGGATGAGGTGGAGAAGTGGTGGCTATGGAATGACGCAAGAGGATGGCAAGGTGTCGTTAATTGGCGAAGCAGCTTGGCAATGTGGATGAAGCGGTGTAGACCCGTAGAAGCGACTGGGGACTCGGTAAAAATTAGTGCGCCGCCTGCTGCGTTGGAAATGGA
>JAFTHG010000159.1 GCA_017457555.1 Kiritimatiellia bacterium
CACGAAGGATTGCCTCATAATTCATGAAGGGTTCACCCATACCCATAACAACAATGTTATTAGGATATTGTCCCATTTCACGCGCAAGCAACATCACTTCTGCAACAATTTCGGCGGCAGTCAGTGAGCGCACACAACCTAATTGACCACTTGCACAGAAGGCGCAGTGCATATCGCAACCGACTTGCGAGGAGATGCATTGGGTAACGCGTCCATCTGCTGGAATCCAAACGGTTTCGATGCGTTCCCCATCCGCCGCCTCTAAAAGAAATTTGGTCACACCATCATTGCCGGAGGGTGTCCGCTCAACTTCTTTCAAAACGGTTAAGGGGACGCGTTCAGCCAAGATGTCACGCATTGCGCCGGGTAAGGTCGTTAATTCAGACCACGCTTGAATGCGGTCTTTATACAAGCCTTGCAGGATCTGTTTGGCGCGAAATGCCGGGAAACCTGCCTCTTTGCAGAAAGCAGTCCAGTCCTCGGGAAGAAGTGCATAGGCTGGGATCATGGGGCCATTAACTCCGTGTCGGTTACGGATTGTCGTCCAGTGATTGCGCGGCGTAAGGTGAGTGGATCAGCGTACGCCACGCCAGAGCCACACGGAAGCCCAAAGGCCAATCGTGTTAATCGCACATTCGTCGATTTGAGCTTCTCTGCGATATAGTTTGCCGTAGCATCGCCCTCCAAATCGGTTGAGAGCGCGAGTAAGACTTCTTGAATGCCATCGCTTTGAATTCGATGGGGTAATTCGGCGATCCGCAGCTCACTAATGCCGGTTTGTTTGCCAGGCGACAATTTCCCCATCAAAGCGTGATAGCGTCCACGAAAAGCACCTGACGCTTCAAGAGTGTAGATGTCGGCAGGATCTTCAACGATACAGAGTTGGCGATCGTCCCGGTCGGCTCGCGTGCAGAGGAGGCAGGGGTCTTCTTCGTGTGCCGTGAAACCGCCACACTTTGAGCAGGTGCAGATCTGTTCACGTGCCTCTTGGAGAGCCTGCATCAGTGTATCCAGTAACGCTTCCGGACGGCGCACCAGGGCGAGTGCTGCGCGTTCAGAACTCCGTCGCCCGAATCCGGGCAACTTCGCCAGTGCGTGAATAAGATTGTCTAATGCAGGCAACATTGGCTGTGCGAAGCTTATTTACCAAAGGTCAAGTTGCCATCTTTCATCATTTGCTGCATCGCTTGCTGCGTCTGCTGCTTAACATTGCTGATGGCGGCATTGAACACAGTCTTCAACATTGTTTCAAAGCGGTCGGTCTTGCCAGCTTTCACTTCGGCGAGTGCATCTTCAGTAAGTTTGAATTGGGTGACAGTAAAGTCACCTTTCACGGTCACAGAAATGCCGCCGTTGGTGTGTGTGTAAGAAATCTGATCAATCTCGGCCTGCACTTTCTTTGCTTCCTTACGCATCTGCATAGCCTGTTTAACCTGGTCAATCATTCCCATTGTAGTATCCTTTCAAAATCGTATTACACAAGAATTCGTCCGCCGAAAATGTGTAATGTATGGTTCACAATTTCATCAATATACTGCCCGTTTGAGTTGGTGAGTTGTTCGATTCCGGTGGGC
>JAFTHG010000160.1 GCA_017457555.1 Kiritimatiellia bacterium
AAAAGCGCACTTTTCTTATATAATTCTGAAATCGAACTGGCACATAGCGTTGTTTTTTGGTAAATTATTTCCGTAATGGAAGGATATTGACACTATGGCAGATTGCAAAATTGTCCAGGTTACAGACACGGTTTCTTTCGGAACAAAAGCCCTTACGCTGATGGCCGGTCCGTGTGTCATTGAAAGTCACAATGCATGCTTAGAACTTGCTGAAGCTCTGGTGGGCTTAACGCAGAAGCTTGGCATCCCCTACATCTTCAAAGCCTCCTTTGATAAGGCCAATCGCACAAGTCTCTCTGCTTATCGCGGTCCGGGACTTGAAAAGGGTTTGGAAACGCTGGCTGAGGTGAAGGCGCGCTTCAATGTGCCGATTGTGACCGATATTCACGAACCTTGGCAGTGTGAACCTGTGGCAGAGGTCTGCGATGTGCTTCAGATTCCGGCGTTCTTGTGCCGTCAGACGGATTTGGTCGTAGCCGCAGCAAAGACGGGACGCGTGATCAACGTGAAGAAGGGGCAGTTTATGGCTCCGGAAGATATGGTCAACGTGGTGCGGAAGATTGAAAGCGAAGGCAACAATCGTATCGTGTTGATTGAACGTGGCGCCAGCTTCGGTTATCACAATCTGGTCGCAGATATGCGCTCGTTACTGGTGATGCGCGAATTGGGTTATCCGGTTGTCTTTGACGCGACACACAGTGTGCAGCGTCCGGGTGGACTTGGTACGGGATCGGGTGGCGATGGCCGCTGGGCTCCTGCTCTGGCACGTGCCGCCGTGGCCACCGGCGTGGATGGGCTCTTTATGGAAACCCACTTCAATCCTCCGGAAGCACTCTCGGATGCCGCCAATGCGATTGCCTTCTCGGCACTGGAAGACCTGCTGACCAAGCTCCAGAATATCAACAACATTGTTAAAGCCTGATGCGCCGCTTCATCGCCTTTACCTGTTTACTGATTGGACTCCCGCTCGCAGCTGTAACTGCAGAGGCTGAGGCTGATTTAACTCCGGAAACGGACGCGATGATCAGCGCAGAAGCTCTGGCACGTTACTGTGAGCCGGGGCAGCCTCTACGCTACAAGGCACTTTTGGAAGCGTTGCAACAACCGCCTGAAACCATTGGTTCACCGGCACGTAATCTTCGTTTGCCGGTGCGGAGTTTGCCGGATGGACGCCCCCAAACAGTGGTCCGTGCGACCGAAGCATGGGTCACGCTTGACACCACCCTGTTGCGTGGCCGTCAGGTCCATGTGGAGCACTTCCGTGAAGATGGCTCGCTGGAGGCCGTACTGGATGCCGATGAAATCATCATTGACCGCACCACTCGGTTGGCAGTGGCCAAAGGCAAGGTGCGTTGCACAATGGATGGGGATGTTTTGACAGGACAGGGCGCATTGGTGGATATGAACATCAATTACCTCCGGATTATTAAGCACGCCTGCATTGAAACCAAGCGTATGGGTGATGTCAATCTCACCGATCGCGGAATCTTTTAAGGACCAACTATGAAACACGTCTTATTGCTCTCCATGATTCTCCTTGCGGCATTCGCCGGAGCCACAGAAGACGACGGCATGGCCGCCGCACGTGAAGCCCTCCTCTCCCCCGGAAAGCCGGCACCAAAGGAAGTCGCTATCCGCGACACCAAAATCACAGCCGACCACATGGAATACAACTACAAGGAATCTGTCGCCATTTTGACCGACAATGTGGTGGTGGACGATGCCCGCTTCCATTTGACATCGGACAAACTCTTTGTTTTCTTGGAAAGCGCTAATACACTGGACCGCCTTTTGGTGCTCGGTAATGTGAAGGTGACCAATGAAGACCGTCGCGCAGAGTGCGACAAAGCCGTGTACATCAAGGCAGAAGAACGTCTGGTGATGAGCGGCAATGCCAAGCTGCACAGCTTGGATAAGAATGGCAAGACACGCACGGTTGCCGGGGACAAGATTACAATCTGGACCAAGAAGGGTGACCAGCGGATGGAAGTCTATCCCAATCCGGAATTAATCATTCCCGCCGGTTCGACCGACGGCCTCAAGGATATGATGTAATGAGCGAAACCACACCCAACAAGCCGGATATCGTTGCCACCGGGCTGAAGAAGATTTATGGGGAACGCACCGTTGTCAGCAACATCTCTTTGACAGCGCGTTGCGGTGAGTGCGTCGGTCTGCTGGGTCCCAATGGCGCCGGTAAGACGACCACTTTCTATATGGTTGTCGGTCTGGTACGCCCCGATGGCGGCACCGTCACGTTCCGTGGCGAAGATATCACACACATGCCCGTGTACCGCCGCGCACGCATCGGACTGGGTTATCTCGCACAGGAAGCCAGTATCTTCCGCAGACTCAGCGTGGAGAACAACATCCTCGCCATTCTGGAAACCATGCATCCCACCCGCGCTGAAAAGGCTGCACGTTTAGAAGAGCTCCTCACCTCGCTCGGCTTGGCAAAGGTAGCCAAGCAGCCGGCGTACACACTCTCCGGCGGTGAGCGCCGTAAATTGGAAATTGCCCGTGCGCTGGTGCGCCGCCCCTCCATTTTAATGTTGGACGAACCCTTTGCAGGGGTCGATCCACTCGCAGTTGACGACATTCAAAACATTGTACGCGGTCTGAAAGCCCAAGGCTTGGGCGTTATCATCACCGACCACAACGTCCGTGAAACGCTGGACATCGTGGACCGCGCGTACATCGTCTTTGAAGGTAAAATCCTTTGTGAGGGGACCAGTGATGAACTCATCAACAATCCCCAAGCCAGACAATCTTATCTCGGCGAAAACTTCCGAATGTAAGAAGTGCCGAAACGTATAACCACGCCAAAAAGAAAGGTAGGTTCAGTATGACAGTAGAAGTTAATGCACGTCACAAAAACATTTCCGAGGGCTTCCGCGATTACGCTCAGCAACGCGCTGAGAAAATCGGGCAGGCATTCCCCATGGTCGAATCCGTTCGCGTCGTCATGGATTTTCAGAACAAGCTCTGCGCCGCTGAAGTGATTGCACAGCGCAAAGATGAAAAGTTCATCGGTAACGCGCACACCGATTCCTCGATGAAGGCCGCTGTGGACATGGCTGCCGCCAAGGTGGAAACCCAGATCCGCAAGAAACGCGCTAAGGCCTATGTGGAGCCTGCCCGTAAGGCTGCTCAGGCCGCTGAAGCCGCAAAGTAACCCCCTTCACGGTGCGCCGGAGATTTCGCTCCGGTGCACCCATTATCCTTTTTATGTACGACCGCGCCCGTCCGTTAACCATCAGCAACCTGACCGTGTCACAACTCACGGTGGGACGCTTTTTGTTGGCTGCGCGCACAGCATTAGGTCTGGACGTGGTCGCAGGTGAAAAGGGTCTCAGCCGCCCGATTGAAGAGCCCGTTATGTATCGTCCCGGACTTGCACTCACAGGCTTTTATCAATATTTCGCCTTTCGACGGTTACAGGTCTTGGGGCGCGCAGAGTGTGCCTATTTGCAAACCTTGCCACCGGACGAACGCCGGGCACGATGGAAAGCCTTGCTGGATTACGATGTGCCAGGGATTATCCTGTGCCGTCCAGATAACGAACCGTGGAATGGAGAAATCCTGCAAATGGCAGAAGCTGTTGGCATCCCAGTATTGGAAACCCGGCGCGAATCAATGGAAGTCTTCCGCATTGGAGCCCTGCATTTGCATGAATTGACCACGCCGCGCGCCTCCGTCCATGGCACACTGGTGGACATCGGTGGCGTAGGCGTATTGTTGGAAGGACCGCCCGGCATCGGCAAGAGTGAAACAGCACTCGGTCTTTTACGCCGCGGACATGCGTTAATTTCCGACGACATGACACTCCTCTCCTGCGACACCCACGGCCGTCTCTGCGGTACAGCTCCGGAGCAACTCCGAGGTTTCATGGAGATCCGTGGACTGGGACTCTTACACGTCGCCACCCTTTTTGGTATCGCTTCCGTCAAACAGGAAGCCCAACTCAATCTCATTGTTTCGTTGCGTATCTGTCATACCGAAGACGACATTGATCGCATCGGTTCAGATATCCAGTCGTATGAAATCTTAGGTGTGCCGATTCAGCGGCTCACAATCCCTGTTGCAGCAGGGCGAGATTTCGTCAATGTGGTGGAAACCGCCGCTGCAACGTACAAAATGCGTCACTCTAATATGGATGCTGCGGCCGTCTTAGACGCGCAGATCATCGCTCATAATCAAACCGTGGAGCAGACAAAATGAATGAAGTAACAATCAGCGTTGTGCTGAAAAACAAGTATGGTATGCACGTCCGTCCGGCAGGCCTTTTTGCTAAAACCGCCGCTCGTTATCGTGCGGATGTGACCGTTGAGAAAGATGGTGTTGTCGTTCCCGGCAAGAGCATTATGGCCCTGATGACGCTGGAAGCGGTCAATGGCACCACGCTTATCATCCGCGCCACCGGCGAAGAAGCACAGAAAGCCGTCGAAGAATTGGAAGCACTCATCGAACGCAAGTTCGACCTTCCCGACGAATAAGTGCCTTTCCTCGGCTGATCCACGTTGATGGACGCTATACCTGCCGACCGCGCTTCTACTCTCTTCCGGGGCCTTGCAGCCTCGGGAGGATTGGTTTTTGCACCCGTCGTGCGGTTTGAAGCCGAGAAAATCCGGGAAGCTCCCCACTATAGTGTGCAACCTTCGCTTCAGAATGCGGAGATTGCACGTTTTTATACAGCCCTTGACCGTTCGCGTCGCCAATTGGCAGAACTGGCCAAAACTACCGAAACGCACGCATCTTCCTCCGAAGCTGGCATCTTTGACTCACAGCTGATGATGTTGGAAGATACGTTCTTCATTGATAAAGTCGTCAAATCAATCCGCAATCAGAGTGACAATGCGGAATGGGGCGTCCACTGTGCCTTTGAATCCATGGTGGAAATGATGCGCCACATGGGCGATGACTATATGAAAGAACGTGTGGCAGACCTCTATGATGTGCGGAATCGGTTAATAGGCAATCTCTTAGGCGGCGATGGACAGCGTGCCATTCCCACGATTGATCGCCCATCTGTCATCGTGGCTGACAACATTTCACCCTCCGATGCCGTTTCCTTGCCTCGCCGTTATATCCGTGGTATGGCAACCGAACAGGGCTCTCTCACGGCACATGTCACCATTCTGGCGCGTGCATTAGGCGTACCTGCGGTGGTGGGCATTGGCGAAAGTCTTGATTGTATCAAGGCTGGTGACGAAATCGCATTAGATGGTTTCAATGGTATTCTGTGGCATTTGCCGACGGATGAGATTAAGACGCGTCTGCTTTCAGAAACAGCTCCCTTGCGCGCCGCTCAGGAGCATCGCCGGTCATTAGCCGACCGTCCTGCGGTCACACCCGATGGCATCCGTGTCACGCTCTTAGCCAATGCGGATCACAGCGTTGGCTTTGAAGGTATCGGCGAACATGGCGCAGAAGGCATTGGACTTTATCGCACAGAGTATCTCTGGATAGGCTTGAGACGCGAACCCACCGAGGAAGAACAATTTAAGGCCTACTCTGAGGTCTTATGTTCGTGTCAAGAGAAACCGGTGGTTATCCGCGTTTTGGACATCGGTGGTGACAAAATGGTGGGCAGAAGTCACGCCGGGGAGGCGAATCCCTTCCTCGGCAATCGCTCAGTACGTTACCTGCTGAATAACCGATCGGTCTTCCGTACGCAGATTCGTGCCATCTTACGAGCCGCAGTTATCGGTGAATGTGCGCTTATGTATCCAATGATCACCACGCTGGAAGAGTTGCGAGCCTGTAAGGACTTTGTGCAGGAATGCAAGCGTGAATTGATTGCAGAGGGGGTTCCTTTCCGTCAGGATGTGCCGGAAGGGGTGATGATTGAGATTCCAGCTGCCGCGTTGCAAGCAGAACAATTGGCCAAGGAATGTGACTTCTTCTCGCTGGGAACCAATGACTTGGTGCAATATACCTTTGCCGTGGATCGTGGTAATGAATCGGTTTCACACCTCTACCAACCCTTACACCCGGTCATTCTCTCCCTTATCCGTACTGTTGTGCAAGCGGCCCGCCGCTACAATCGCCCTGTTTGCGTGTGCGGTGAAATGGCATCCGACCCCTTGGCGGCGCTCTTATTGGTGGGAATGGGCATTCGCCGGCTCAGTATGTCGGCCAATCTGATTCCACGTGTCAAAGAATTGATTTGCCGTATTGCCTATTTTGATATGCAGCGTCTGTTAGATACGCTGTGGCGCAATGATGCGGTGTCTGCGGCAGAAGTGGCAGCTCTGTGCCGCGATGTCGTCCGGAAGTATGCGCCGGACGTCCTGAATGCTTAAAGGATTTACGTATGCTGAGCAAAGTAACACACTTTCTGAAAGAGGTTATCTGGCGCATGGATATTGAGACGTGTCCGTACTGGATGCGTCTTTTAATTCGTGTCTTGCGCTTCATTGTTCTGGTGGGCAAAGCCTATTGGAATGATGGCTCTATGCTCCACGCCTCAGCCCTGACCTATATCACCATGTTGGCCATCGTCCCCGTGCTGACGTTGGGCCTCACCTCACTCAAAGCCTTCGGTGCCGGCGAACTCGCTGAGGCCAAGATTCTTGAACAGATTGAAGTCTTTACTGGCGAAATGGAGGGCGCTGCCACCGCACAAGCGGCGACAACCACGCCAGCAGCCACGCCCACCGATGCGGCACAACCTGCCGAACAGCCGATTGTGGAATCGCGTCACGCCGCCAACGCCTTGCGAAATCTCTGTCACACGGTCTTTGATCAAATAGATTCCATCAACTTTGCGAAGATTGGCACGGTGGGTGCGGTGGCGCTCATCTTCATGGTGATTAGCGTGCTGGGTAAGATTGAAGACAGTTTTAATGCTATTTGGGGCATTTCCAAGGCGCGTCCCATCTGGCGCAAGTTTACCGACTACCTCAGTGTCATCATCATTGCGCCGCTTCTGGTTTTGGCTGCCACGTCCCTGCCCCTTTTAGACAGCATCTCGCAAGCCGTCCCCACGCTATGGGGCCTGCGTAACTTCGTTGAGGCACTCGGCATCCTCAATAAATTAGTCCCACTTCTCGTGGGCACACTCCTCTTTGCCTTTCTCTTTGGCTTCCTGCCGAACACCCGCATTCAGATTCCCAGCATCTTCCTTGGCGCACTGATTACCACGGTCATCCTGATGATCTTCTTCAAACTGTGCATGGTGTTGCAAGTGGGTATCGCCAATAACAGTCGCCTCTACGGTTCGTTGATTGCGCTTCCCATCTTACTGTTCTGGATCAACTCCAGCTGGCACATCATCCTGTTGGGCGCAGAAATCTGCTATGTCCACCAGCATCGTGTGGAGCTCTTGCGTGAATCGGCGTTCTCTCATCCCTCCGAACGCGAAACGATTGTGCTGGCACTTGCCCTGACTCTCGGTGCGGCGCGGTGCGTTGAAGATCAGCGTGGGCCGCTCTCGGTGGAACAATTTGCCGATGATTTCACCCTGCCCATGCGCGATGTGGCTCGGGTTGCGAGCATTTTGGAGCGCAATAAAATCCTCGTTCCGGTTACAGATCCCGCAGAAAACGCCCCTAATGGCTATATGCTCTGCTGTTGTGCCACGAAGCTTACCGTGTGCGAAGTCATCAATGCCTGCTTGGATAACACCCCGGGCGAGGATCTCCTTGCACGCGCTTCCAAACTGGAACACCTCGGGCCTCTGGCGGAATTAGAACGCCGCTTCTCCAAGGTGCTGTCGGACAACTTCAGCAATACCATTGCTGAAGCTCTTGAAATAGCCCGTAAGGCGCGGGCTTAACGCGATGCGTTGCCGCCGTCCTGCTCTCGCTGCCACTGCCGGATTCACCCTTTTGGAGGTGATGTTGGCAGTGATTATCCTTGGTGGTGCGCTCTCTGTCCTCTACCGCTCCATCATCGTTAATGTGCGTATGATTGATGTTTCCCACGAACGTCAGGAGGTCGCCTACGTCTTTTCGCTCGGCGAATTGGAATATCCGCTGCGCGATGTGGAAGATATTGAGGAAGATGCCCCTGTTGATCCCGACTCTTCCCTGAAAGAGGGTTATACCTTTGAGCGCACGGTTGATGAGAAAGAAGACCCCGAAGAGGGCGTTGAAGATGACGGACTCTATGTGGTTCGCACCATTGTTACTTGGGGAGAGGGCCGCAATCGCGAGGAGATTGTGCGCTACCTCCGGAAGACCAAATAGTCGCTGACGCCCATTGCAATCCTATGATGCACCCGCTCCGCCACATAATCCCGCACCATTCGCCAGTCCGCCACCGCACGTGGCGCGCAGGTTTTACATTGGTTGAAATCCTGATTGCGCTCTCCCTGCTGGGGCTGCTTACCGTCATGCTCTTCACCTCCTTCTATTCGGTAACCCGTGCATGGGAAACAGGCCGCTCCGTCATTGATGCCTCCGGCCACTCTGACTACCTGATGGAGCAACTCACCGCCGCACTCCGCTCCGCCTATACGCCCGGTACGGGCGAAAAGTATGGGCTGATCTTTGAGGATGATGGCGAGGATGAGGATGCCCGTGACTTCATTGAATGGAGTAAAGTCGGCCCTGCGCTCGTGGGAGAAGATGCCGAATTTGCCTATGTGCCCCACCGCATTCGCGTGTCCATCACCGATCCTGACGGCGATTTCCCCGGCGGTTTCACCGTTCGTGCATGGCGTCAAGATTTGCAACTGGACGATTTTGACCCGGAAAAGGACACCACCGAACTCTGCCTGTCGCCCAAAGTCATCGGTTTTAATTGCCGGATGCTGGATCCAGACCAGCCCCGCACGGCCGATGATGAAATCAATTGGATTGACGAATGGACGAAGACCAATATGCTCCCCACCGCGTTGGAACTCACCCTCTGGATGATGCCACCGGAAGAAGATAGCGAACCCATCGAGAGTCGACGCATTGTGGAAATCCCTATGGGAGCACTCTCGCAAAATCCGAACTTGGGGTCGTCCTCCAATCAAGAAGCCAAGCGTGGCACCTCCACCTCTGTAGGCGGCAAATCCTCCGGCAGTGGGTTAAGAGGCAACCGCCCCTCCTCCGGCAATCGCCCCACTTCTGGTGGTGGTCCTGCGCCAGCCCCCATCACTCCTGGCGGCATGGCACCCCCAATGCCCCGCTAATTTCCCCACCGTACTCCTGCAAAACACGAAAACGACACGCTCCTGCGCGCACAGGACAGGTGTCTTTGTAACAGACCTCTTTTACTTTCGCACTGAAGGTCATTAGTCAACGTTGCACGGATCGCCGTTTTCAATTTTAGAGTAGCCGGCAGTACTCCTTTAACAGCCCCATTATCCTGCCGCTCCGCTATGGAGATGATAGCACAGGAGTGACGTTCTGGCAAACGGCGTGAGCGATTGTGTATTTGCGCGGGGAGTTTGAGAAAGTGAAGCCCTCGGTGTGAGCCGGGGGCTTTTTGCAGGGTGGTTGCAGGGGTGTTGTGAGGTGGTTGCAGGCGAGGTATTTTAGGGGAGGTAGACGCCGGGGCCGGAGGAGGCGTCGAGGGCTCCTTTGGAGTCGGGGGCTTTGGTGGCAAGGATGCGTGTAGAGGTGGAGATTTCTCGGAGGAGATTGATCATCTCTCGGTCGCTATCCTTGACATTGATTGTGGCGCCGATTTGCCCGCCAATTTTCTGAAGTGCGTCTGCATGTTCCGAACCTTTCAAAAGTGTGGGGAGGTCCTGGAAGTAGTTTTTGTCGTCGAGTTCGCCGAGGGTGGCGAGTCGACTTTTCTGCATGGCGAGGAGGTTCTGCTTTTCTTTGTATTCGGGTGTGTCGGTGAGGCCTCGTTTGGCCATGGCTTCGATGGCATTGGTGAGCGAACGGATAGAGGTGTCGCCGTCGCCACGTTTGATTTGATTGGCGCGTTCGGTGATGGCTTCATCGCGTTGGTCGCGGGTCATCCATTGGAGCGAACGGACGAAGGCGGCGTCTTGACGTTTTGCGCCGGTGGTGTAACCGGTCATTTTGGCAGAGTCTTTGAGCGAACGGAGTGCGTCGCGTGTTTCTTTGGCTTCATCGGCGAGGGTTTTGAGGGCTCCTGCGGCGGTGCCGATGGCGGCACCCACGGCCATTCCTGCTGGGCCCAACATTGCTCCTGCGGTGGCACCAGCGATGGCTCCTCCTCCGATATTGGAGAGGCGCTTTGCGTTTCGGGATTGGCCAGGGATTGTGCCGAGGGCATCGGTGAGGGTGTTGAAGCCTTGATTTGCGAACATCCCGATGGCGAGGGTGGCGAGGGCTCGTTCTGCCTGCGCCTGTTGTTTAGTGGCGCTGCTGGTGGTCGAAGAGGAGCGCGGGGCGACTTGCACACTTCCTGCGGGTGCATTGCCGGGGGCTTGCGCTTGGGGTGCAGACGGTTTTGCGGGCGGGTTACCGCCCGTCTGCGAGACGATTTTAATGGTTAAGGTCGAGTCTGCCATAGCCACGTCCTTTCGTTAGGCACTGTAGAGGTTGCTATTCCACACATCTGCGCCGGTCCAGACTTCGGTGCGTTGGATGGTTCCGTCGAGGGCGGTTTGAATGCGGTCAGCGGTTTTAAGCCATTGGTTGGCGAGTGCGGTGAATTTAGAGACCTCGATTGACCCCACCACCGAGTCACTGCTTGCTGAGGTGGGCGTATCAATCTTGCCTACCTTTGAAGTGAAGTTCGTCAAACTGGTTAGGGTGGAGATTTTAGTGATGGTGGGGGTGAAGACGAGATAACTTTCAATGCCCTGCTCACGGATCATCTGTGCGAGTAAGAGGGTGTTTCCTGTGAGTTTGGAGCCGTCTTGGGTATTGTAAATGTAGTCATTGTAAGAAGTGGGATCGCTTGAGGCGAGCGCCTCCCAGAGACGGAGTGCCGCGAGGTCTGGTTTTTCGCCCGTCGTTGGGGTCCATGTGCGGATGTCTTTGGAGATTTCCTGCCACGCAAGTAGCCATGTTTCGGTGTCATCTTTCTCTGCTACAGAGATAGCGAGCGTGGCGAGGTCTCCTGCGTCACGCTGCAGATTGAGGGAGGTGACATTTCCTGTGCCAAAATCACCCGTCCACGAAGTATCTACGGGTGGTGGAAGACCGACCTTAGCGCGTTCTGCGTATTCTTTTAGCTGCGTCCAAGCGCCTCGCACATAAGACGTGCGCACGGTTAGGCCGGGTTGTTTAGCGATCGTGGTATTAGGCTGGTAGGTGGGCGAAAGCGTGAGATTTGTCGTGGTGCCCTGCGTGGAGTCTTGTGTGGTATCGTCTGCCATCGGTGAGCCTTTCTTTTAGAGTTCAAATGTGCGGGAGAAGGTGCCTGAGAGGTAGGTCTCTGAGTAGATGGTCGTGCCATTCTTTTTAATGGTGACATCATAGACGTGCTCAGCCACTTGGCAGTTAAAGCGCACGCGGAAGAGTTTGGGAAGGACGACGATTTTCTTGTCGGCATAGAGCGGCATATTTGAGCCAGAACCGCCGCTCTCCCACGCGAGCGTCTTGCTCACGCTTAGCGCGGTGGTCACAGAGGCCGATTGAGCGCTTTCACTCTCGCCCACCTTGTGAATCGCCCACGTAATGGTGTGACCGCTATCTCGGTAGGTCGCGGAGATGGCGATGGTGGCCGAAGAGCTTGCTGCGCCCGCATCGCCATAGAGAATCGCGCCGTAGCGGTCGCAAAGGATTGCCCCTGTGGAAGTGCCACCCGTTGACCCAAAGGCGCAGGAGAGCGTGCAGCTGGTTTCGGCTTTGATAGTTGCTGGGTTTGACCAACGATCTACGACGACGCCATCCTTGGTCCATCCGCTAAAGGTATCGATATTGAAGGATGAGGCGGTGAGGACTACGGTGACGCCCCCTGTACCATCTTCATAGGAGAGCGCGAGGGACTTATTGGCGCCTGCGCTCACCGTGCCAGAGGCTATCTGATCGCCATTATTTCCGCAGACATACTGAATCGCCGACTGCGAAGGCGCCACGATTTCAACGGTGACGGAGGTGCGATGCGTGAGCACGCAGGAGATGGTGTTTCCCGCAGAGACCGTTAATGTGAGCGGATTGGTCGTGCCTGCGGCTGTCCCATTCTTGGTCCAATTTTTAAGCGTGTATCCAGAGGCGAGTGTAGCCTGCAGTTTTACGCTCGTACTGGAGCCATAGAGGGTGACATCTACCGTGGTGCCTGCCGAGACAGTGGCAGCTACACCCTCGCTCGGTGTGACGGTGATGGAGCAACCCTTTGGCGCAGTCACCTTAAAGGTATTAATGACTCGAATGGTAACATCAAATTCCCAAATGGTATAGAGTGATGCATTGGTATTTACGTTGTAATACTCCACATATCCTGCATAATGATAGACGCCATCTTTTGAGTAAGAACTATTCACGAAGCGCGATGCGCCCTGAGCAGAATGTTGCGGATAGTAAAATGGATCCCAGTAGTAACATGGCACGAAGCTCGTTGTCACTCCAGGCGTGGCGTTTGTGGCAAAGGCCAGATAAAGCCCCCCCTTCTGTACCGAGCCTCCGGAGCTGATGCGGATAAGCTTCATCGTGCCGTAACCTCCCTGCACTGTGCCAGAGGACTCTGCACCATCGCCGAGCGTGGTGTAGGTGGTGCCCTCGTTATTGATGGCAGTACATTCGCCGAGGATTTTGTAGGCCATTAGCTATGCTCTCCGGAGTGCGGGGTGGCGGTGAAGACCTCTTCGGTTGTTTCGGTGCCAAGAGAGGTGAAGTAACCCGTGACGGTGCGCTTTGTGTAGGTGAGCTTGTGGGTGGATGCGTTGTAAGAGACACTGGTCACCACA
>JAFTHG010000161.1 GCA_017457555.1 Kiritimatiellia bacterium
CAAAGAATTGACACTCTCAACGATCATTTTGGGAATCTTTTTCCTGTTGCGCTTTATTTTAAAGTGAGGTAACAATGATTCATGATATTGTAATTTTAGGAAGTGGTCCTGCAGGATGTACTGCCGCACTTTATACGGCACGTGCAGGATTTAAGCCGTTGGTCTTGGAAGGTATTCAGCCGGGAGGGCAGTTAACGCAAACGACGGATATTGAGAATTATCCCGGATTTGAGCAGGGAATCAACGGATTTGAATTGGTAACCACCATGAAGGCGCAGGCAGAACGTTTCGGAGCCGTTTTCGAAATGGATGAATGTACTGCGGTGGATTTCTCCGGCACCATTAAAAAACTGGAAACGATGGTGAATGGGACACTTGAAGCACGTGCCGTAATTCTGGCAACAGGAGCCTCTGCAAAGTGGTTGGGATTGCCAAATGAACAACGCTTGATGGGTCATGGTGTTTCTGGATGTGCAACCTGTGATGGTGCCTTTTTCCGCGATCGCGAGGTGGCGGTGGCCGGTGGTGGTGATACGGCGTGTGAAGATGCGCTTTTTCTTGCGAAACTCTGCTCAAAGGTGACGTTGATTCACCGTCGAGATACGCTACGCGCCAGTAAGGTAATGGCTGACCGTGTTTTGGCTTCACCGAAGATTGAAATGGCATGGAATAGCACCGTGGCAGATGTGCTGGATACGGACGGATCGGTTTCCGGTGTCGTATTGCGCGATACGCAGACGGGATTAGAGCGCACATTGCCCGTAGCAGCACTCTTTGTGGCGATTGGGCACACTCCAAACACAGCCTTCCTGAAAGGCGCGGTTGATTTGGATGAGCAGGGGTATATCCGTACAGAAGGGGTAAAGACCTCGGTTTCGGGAGTTTTTGCTGCTGGAGACGCACAAGACCCTGCGTATAAGCAAGCGATTATTGCGGCTGGCGCAGGCGCTATGGCCGCTTTGGAAGCCGAGCGTTACTTATTGCATTAAGCATTAAAAAGGAGAAACTTTGGGTAGGATAAGAGGATAAAGTAGGGGTTGAGAGTAAAAAAACTGCAAATTCCCGACCTTTTTGCAAATATTCTCTTGACAATCAGAGTGGAGTCACTATAATACAGGCACGTTTTCTTTTTTATTTGAAGAGAGAACAGATTTAAGGAGTAATCAGATGGTAACGAAAAAGACCACCAAGACAACAACCGCGAAGACTACGGCTAAGGCCGCTCCCGCGAAGAAGGCTCCTGCGGCGAAGTCCACTAAGGTGGCCACTGCTGCTAAGCCCGCAGTTCCCGAAACAGCAGACATGTTTGAATGTGCTTGCGCTGAAAAGCCGGCCAAGAAGTGTGCTGCAAAGGCTCCCAAGGCAGAGAAGAAGACCCGCGTTACCTTCAGCGTGCGTGCTGAAGTGGGCAGTAAGGTGTTCCTCGCCGGTTGCTTCAACAACTGGGATCCGACCGCCAAGCAGTTGGAAGACAAGAAGGGTACGGGTGAATTCTCCTGCTCGATCAATCTTCCGAAGGGTAAGTACGAATATAAGTTCGTCATTGATGGTGTGTGGACCGCAGACGGTGAGTGCCCGGATTGGGTGCAGAACGATATGGGTACCATCAACAGCGTCAAGATTGTTGACTAATTGTTTCCCAGCAGGGAATTATGCTAAGCGCCGCATCTCGCGGCGCTGTTATTTTTTATCAGTCGGGGTTTGAATTGTGTTAGACTGATAATCAAGCTTGAAAGGATGGTGGCCGATATAGGTTAACCGGCACAGTCACGGATGATGGCGTGGTATTCAAGCTTGAAAGGATGGTGAGCCGATGGGTATAAAAGGTGTACAAAGTGGTACGTTTTGGTTGGGCGTGGCCGGTGTTGCGCTGATTTTAGGTGGAATCGTTTCCATTTTAGCTGCCAACTGGGCGACCATTCCATTTGGGCTTCAAGTGACATTAGCCTTATTACCGTTGGGGATTCTCTTGCCAGCGGTTTGGAAGTATTCCCGGACAACGGTTTCACGTGAGGACGTAGAAGAGGTTTTAGGGACGGCATGGGCTGGAAGTGTGGTGTGCGCGGTGGCTCTTTTGGCACGCGTGTTGCAATTGCCATCCGACGGTTTTGCCTTTTGTGTCACGATGATTGTGTTATTGTCTGCAGTAACATGGCGGTTACGCTCCGTTGCAGCGCTATTTTTGCAAGTGATATTTCTGTGTGCTCTCTGTGCTGTAGAGATAACTGAAAGGTTCGCGATATCGTAGGACCTTAAGCGGGTGGTGGTGCGTGGACTCGGGGGATCCTTCGGTGCACCGCGCATGAGC
>JAFTHG010000162.1 GCA_017457555.1 Kiritimatiellia bacterium
ATCGCTAGCGCCCCAATTGAGACCACCGCAACCATGAACATCAATCTTTTCGCATGCATACCATTCAACGCCTGCGGTAATGCCAAAGGAGCCCTGTTGCGAGAGGAGTGCCGAGAGTGCCAGACGTAAGCGCGCATAGGCTGGCGAGGTTGCAGCCAGACGATTATTGTCGTGTGTTTCTGCGAAGTGAACCAGGGGGCCGCGCTGCTCAGACAGGCGTAGCATCTCCGGGAGCATGGCTTCAAAAGCGGAACGGTCGTAGGTTTGGAACATCTCGGAGTAGGCCCAGTCCAATCCGGATTGGCCAATCAGGGACTCTGTGACATCCATTGGACCGCCGAGTCCTTCCAGGAAGAAAATGGTGTCGGGATATTCGCGGCGTACCAAGGCCACGATAACATCCCATGCTGACTTGGGAATCATATAACCGGCATCGCACCGGAAGCCATCCACACCTTGGCGGCACCAGTACAGGAAGACATCGGCAATGGCACGGCGAAGCTCCGGCTTGGAATAGTCCAATTCCACCAGATCTTCCCAGACTATGCCCCAGGCTCCGGGTGAGTGGAAGGAGCCATCCGCATTCTTGCGGTACCATTCGGGATGATGAATTTGGAATGTCGCCGCCCAACCGGTGTGATTGGCCGGTAAATCCATAAACAGGGATGCCCCACGGGCATGGACGGCCCCCACCAATTCGTGGAATTGATCCAACGGTGTGGCTGATGTGTCAAACTCTGCTAACGCCGGGTCAATATCAAGGAAGTCGCGCCCGGCAAAGGGCGAGCCAAAACGGCCCATGCGGGCGAAGGTGGTAGGAGTGGGGTGGATGGGCAATAAGAGGATGCCACGGAAGCCGAGGTCCACACAAATGTGGTCCAAATGACGAATCAGAGAGCGAAAAGTGCCGCTGGGAGGAATCACCGTGTAGCCTGCGTTGTCAAGTGCCGTTTCCTCCGCATGATGGGCTTTGGAGGCAAAGGATGCAGACATTGTTGCCGGGGTGAATTGACGCACAAATGCGGCATAGATCATATTGCCGGCTGCGGTGTGTGCAGGAGCCACTTTAATCACCGTATTGCCAAAGCCTTCCGACCAGACGGGGGTGGTGCCATTGTCCGGAATGAAACAGGCCTTACCTTCAAAAACGCCCACTTCCAGAAGTGGAATTTGCACCGTCCATTTATTTTTGCCACAGGCGGTCATTGGGATGTCATGCCAGTCATCACCACTGATGAGGCGATTCTCATCAACGTGAGCTAAAACTTCTGCCTGGTGAATTGCTGCTGCACCGATATTTGTGCGAAAGACCATTGTTCCGCTTCCAAGTTCTTTTGCAGCACTGTAAACATTAATTTCAAGCGTGTCGCCGACCCATTTCAAGAGTTTTTGACCAGCGGCGGGTTCTTGTTTCATAAGTCCGGAATCCTTCTTTCGGGCATCTAATATACTTACAAGTATAGCATATAACCTGATGTATGGGTATTGGATTCTTGTGGGGAATATTCACCATTGTTTTTCTTCTGGTTTTTCTGTAGGCGTGATAGTTGCCTGTGTTATAATGGTTACATTTCAACATTCACGTTAGACTTTGTGAAAGGATAGAAAACGATGCGCGTGTTGATGATTGGTGCCGGTGGCGTTGGTGGCGTAGTCGCTCATAAGTTGACTCAAGTGCCGGAAGTGTTTACTGACATTTTGTTAGCCTCGCGTACAAA
>JAFTHG010000163.1 GCA_017457555.1 Kiritimatiellia bacterium
AACCGCGCGTCCTGCCCTCCAAATTACCCAATCTGCTACTGAATGGTTCGCAAGGCATTGCCGTGGGCATGGCCACCAACATCCCACCGCACAACTTGCGCGAGCTCTGCAATGGCTTAATCCACTTTGTAGACCATCCGGATGCCACGATTGACGAACTCATGACCTTTGTTACCGGCCCGGACTTCCCCACAGGCGCGCTGATTTGCGGCACCAAGGGTATTGAAGAGATGTACAAACTCGGCCGCGGTTCTATCACGATGCGTGGCGAAGCCGAAGTGGTCCAAATCGGTAAGCGTGACTGCATTCTCATCACCTCGATTCCCTACATGGTCAACAAGGCTGCCATGATTACCAAGATGGCGGAATTGGTAAAGGATGGCATCATCAAGGGCATCTCAGATATCCGTGACGAAACCAATCTGGATGAAGGCGTTCGCGTAGTCATCGAATTAAAACAAAATGCCGATCCCGGCGAAGTGATTCTGAACCAACTCTACAAACATTCGGAATTGCAAACCACCTTCGGTGCCAATATGATTGCGCTTGATCATGGCCGCCCGAAGCGCATGACATTGCGTGACTTCTTCCAGAGTTACGTGGATCACCGCTTTGATGTGCACACCCGGCGCGCTCGCTTTGAACTGCGGAAAGCGCAAGAGCGCATGCACATCGTTGATGGCTTGTTGATTGCTCAGGATAATCTGGATGAGGTGATTCACATCATCCGCGATTCCAAGACCAATGATGAAGCACGTGCACGCCTCTGTGAACGTTTCGGCTTCTCCGATGCACAGGTGCAGGCTATTCTTGAAATGCGCTTGCGCCAGCTGACCGGTCTGGAACGCGATAAGTTACTAAACGAACAGGCGGAACTCCGTGCCCGCATCACAGAATTGCAGGCCATTCTGGAAGATCCCTCCAAGGTCTTTGCATTGATTAAGGCCGACTTGGAAGAAATCAAAGCACAGTACACCAAAGAAGAGGACCGTCTGACCAAGATCATTCCGATGCCCGGCGACATTGATTTGCGCGCCATTACCCCGAATATCCCCACTGTGATTACTCTCTCGCACCGTGGCTATGTGAAGCGTACCAAACTCTCTGACTACCGCGCTCAGGCCCGAGGCGGCACAGGCTTCACCGGTGTCAAGATCAAAGACGCTGACTTTATCGAGCGCATCTACGTGCCCTACGCTCACGACGACCTACTCTTCTTCACCAATACAGGCCGTGTCTACAAGAAGGAAGCCTTTACCCTTCCTGAAGGCAGCCGAGCCTCCTTCGGTTCGCCCATCGTTAACGTTCTGGAAGGTTTGCAGAAGGAAGAACGCATCGTTGAGATTCTCCCCATTAACGGCTTTGATGAATCGCGCGATGTCACCTTTGTCCTGACCGACGGCACCATTAAGCGCACGGCTCTCTCCGATTATCGCAATGTCAACCGTCGCGGTATTATCGCCATCAACATTGAAGAAGGTAATGCAATCGTCAAGATTGCTCTGACGCAACCCGGCGACAAGGTCTTTATGGCCTCCCGTGAAGGTTTAGTCAATGCCTTCTACATTGATGAGGTTCGCCGCGTGGGTCGTGGCGCAATGGGCGTCTGCGGTATGAAATTCAAGATTGAAGGCGACCAGGTCTGCGGCTTTGCCGTGGAAGAAGCTGGAGCAGATCTCCTCTTTGTCACCGAAAATGGCCGCGGTAAGCGCAGTGCCTTTGACGAATTCCGCGTGACACATCGCGGTTCAAAGGGCGTCATTGGCAACCCCATCGGCAATGAAAAGAATGGTAAACTCATCGGTATCGCCTCCGTTAAGGGTGACGAAACCATGGTTCTGCTCACCACCACCGGCATTATGATGCGTACCAACGTCAGCGAAGTCCGCACGATGGGCCGCAGTGCCGCAGGTGTCAACTTCATCAAGTTGAAGGGCGATGCCACCATTGCCAACTTCTCTCTGGCTCCAGCTGATGCTGAGGAAACGCCCCCGCCAGCAGAAGAGGCCGCCGAAACGACCGCACCTGTTGAGGCTCCGGCAGAAACAGAAGCCTCATCCGGAGCACCCACCGAGCCTACTCCAGAAAACTAATTGGATTCACTCAGACCTCCCGGAATTACCTTCCGGGAGGTTCTTGCACCCCTGCGTTAGCAAATGATTTGGATTACCGGCGACAAACATGGCGAATTTGACTCTGTGGAAGCATTCTGCAGGAAGTGGAATACGCGCCGTGAAGATGTGCTGATTATTCTGGGTGACGCTGGCATCAACTACTTTTCGGATGACCGCGCCACCGAAATCAAAGCCTTTCTTGCAACGTTGCCCATCACCCTCTTTTGCGTCCATGGCAATCATGAAGCACGCCCGGAGAGTGTGCCCGGCTATCAGTTGCAAGCAGCCTTTGGCGGTCAGGTCTACGTGGACCCACATTATCCCAATCAACTCTTCCCCGTGGACGGTGCGCTCTACCAGATTGGCTCTCAAAAGACGCTGGTTATTGGCGGTGCCTACTCCGTTGACAAATACTTCCGTCTGGCACATCGATGGGCATGGTTTGACGATGAGCAGCCATCCGACGCCATCAAAGCACGCACCGAAGCAGCACTGGAGAGCGTAAATTGGTGCGTTGATACCGTGTTGTCGCACACTTGCCCGAAATCCCAAATCCCACTTGAAAAGGTGCCGCCGCTGAATCCGGAGATTCCAATCGACACTTCTACAGAAGAATGGCTTGAAACACTCCGTCAGCGCATCACCTGTTCCCGTTGGTACGCCGGTCACTTTCACATTGACTATTGGCGCGACCAAATGACCTTCCTTTTTGAACAATTTAATGTCTTTGATGCATAACCCCGAAAGGCTCCCCCCATGGCAGGCGAATATGTCTTTAATCTCCAAAATGTCACCAAGCACCACGAAAAGAAAGTCATCCTGGATGATGTGAATCTGGCCTTCTTTCACGGTGCTCACATCGGCGTCATCGGTGCCAATGGTGCCGGTAAATCCTCCCTGTTGCGAATCTTAGCCGGTTTGGATAAGGACTACATGGGCACGTGCATCGTCGGCAAAAACACCAAAGTCGGCTATCTACCGCAGGAACCTGAGCTTGACCCCGAAAAGACGGTTCAGGAATGTGTGATGGAAGGCGTCGCCGAAGCGCAAGCCATGCTCGAAAAGTATGAAGACCTCTGCTGCCGCTTGGACGAACCCGGCGCAGAAGAGGAAATGGCCCGTTTACAGGAAATCATTGATGCCAATGACCTCTGGAGCCTCGACCATCAGGTAGAAATGGCGATGGAAGCCCTCCGCTGCCCCGACCCAGATACTAAAGCAGGCGTGCTCTCCGGTGGTGAAAAGCGCCGCGTGGCCATGTGCCGCCTCCTTATCTCCAATCCCGACGTCCTACTTCTTGACGTACCCACCAACCACCTTGATGCGGAATCTGTCGCTTGGATTGAAGCCTTCTTGAAAAAGTTTAAGGGCACCCTCATCGTTGTCACCCACGACCGTTACTTCCTGAACAACGTCACCGAGTGGATCCTTGAAATGGATGCTGGCCGCACCTATCCCTATAAGGGCAACTACGAACAGTGGTTGGAGCAGAAGCAAGCCATGATGGCCGCTCAGGCCAAACAAGCCGAAAGCCGCAAGAAGATGATTCAGCAGGAATTGGAGTGGATCCACACCAATCCCTCCGGCCGCCGCGCCAAAGGTAAAGCCCGTCTCGCCCGCTACGAAGAACTCGTCTCGCAGCAGGTTGATACCCGCGAAGAAGAACTCAAAATCCAGATTCCGCCGGGCCCCCGTTTGGGCAATCTCGTGGTGCAAGCCAAAAACCTTTCCATGTCCTTTGGCGACAAGGTCCTCTTTGAAAATGTTAATTTCGACCTCCCACGCGGTGGTATTGTCGGCGTCATCGGTGCCAATGGTGCTGGTAAAACCACGCTGTTCAAGCTCATCACCGGCGCACTTAAACCCACCGAGGGCGAACTCCGCATCGGCGAAACGGTTGTTCTCAGTTATGTCGACCAGTCCCGTGAAGCACTGGATCCTAATCACACCGTCTACGAAGAAATCACAGGCGGCGGCGATTACGTCAACCTCGCTGGTAAAGGCATGATGAACGGCCGCGCCTACTGTTCACGCTTCAACCTCCGTGGCACCGATCAGCAGAAGAAAGTCGGCGTTCTCTCCGGTGGTGAACGCAATCGCGTCCACCTTGCCAAACTCCTCCGCTCAGGCGGAAACCTCCTCCTCCTCGACGAACCCACCAACGACCTTGATGTCGGCACGCTGCGCTCTCTGGAAGAAGGCATTCAGGACTTCGGCGGTTGCGCCGTGGTCGTCTCCCACGACCGCTGGTTCCTCGACCGCATCGCCACGCACATTCTTGCCTTTGAAGGCGATTCCAAAGTGCGTTGGTTTGAAGGTTCCTACTCCGACTACCACGATATGCGCCGCAAAGAACTCGGTGATGATGCCGACAAACCCAAGCGCATCAAATTCCGCCCCGTGCGTCACTAATCTCCTGCGACCGCTGTCTGCCCCACAGACGGCGGCCTCTCTTTTCCACCCTTTACACCAATTCTACAGACCTCCCTATGCTCTTCCCAGAAGAAACCGAGCGCATTCAGCAGAAACTTGACCTCAATGAACAGCTCCTCTGGACCGGGAAACCCATCCCACGTGCTTTTAACAAGCAATCCATCAGCCTGATGCTCTTCGGCATCCCGTGGAATGCCATCAGTTGGACGATCTGCATCGCCTTTATGAACCAAGTCGTCTTTGGTGACCCCAATGAGCCCGTCACCGTGAATGGCGTCAAAACCACCGTTGGTGCCGTTTCCATCTGGTTCAAAATCGGCATCACGGTCTTCTTTATTCCTTTCATCACCATCGGCATTGGCACCCTCCTTGCACCCCTTTGGAAACGTCTCTCCATGGCAGGCCAAATCTATGCCGTCACCACCAAACGCGCCCTCATCCTCGGTCGTTTCCGAACCAAATCGTGGCGAGCCCCCGAAATCGAATTCATCGATCGCAGAGACCGCCGCAATCACACTGGTGACATCCACTTCGCCTACGCTTCAGTCTGCCAAAATGGCCACCATCCCTTGGTTGGCTTTGACAACCTCTCAGCCGAAGCACTTACCCCTGCAGAAACAGCCCTCCGTCAAATCTGCAAAAATCTTGACTAACCGCGTTCCCTACAACCCAAACACAAAAAAATCGTACTGATTGCTCAATACGATTCACCGCTTATAAACTGAATATCAGTCCTTAAGAGCCTCTGTTTCCACTTGCCGAGGCGAAATCTGCGCTCTGCGCAGATGAAGAATGGTGGGCTGTGCTGGACTCGAACCAGCGACCCCTACCGTGTGAAGGTAGTGCTCTAACCAACTGAGCTAACAGCCCGAA
>JAFTHG010000164.1 GCA_017457555.1 Kiritimatiellia bacterium
ACGCCTCTCCTTCGGTGCACATATCAATGACACACTTAACTCACACATCTTCAACCATTTACCGCATCTTCGGTGCACTTTTTATTTGACACATTACGGGCCAAAAATGGAAAAATTACATTTCGCAGGGAAATAGGAAGGTTAGAGGGTGAAAGGTAAAGAGGTGAAGTAGGGGGAAGCTCCTTTGCACATCATTCTACATTACGATGTTGTGTCATTTGAGGATAAGTAATCATATAGTGATGGTATGGGGGTGGTGTGAGTGACGCCACACTATCGGATAAAGTCAATGTTACAGGATTGTGACTTCTTCGGGGACGCTACGAACAATCACAGTAGAATTTTCGACGCCGATCGCTCATTCAAAAAAAGTTGCAGAAAAGTCATAAAGCGTGATATTCTATAGAGATATGTCATTTGAGGGAAGGCATTTTGTGTTACCCTCAACGCTTTTAAGAGTCGAATAAAGGAATGAATAATGGCGAGTGATGATGCAATTGAAGTCAATGGCGTGGTAGTCAAAGTGCTTCCTGCTACGATGTATCGCGTCCGTTTGGAAAATGGCCATGAAGTGTTGGCTCATATTTCCGGTAAGATGCGTAAATTCTTCATTAAAATTGCAACGGGCGATAAAGTAACGCTCGAAATTTCTCCGTATGATTTAACCAAGGGACGTATTATTTATCGTCATAAGGCCTAAATCTTGCGTACGCTTCTTCTACTTTTTTGTCTTTCGATCACCTTTATGTTGAGAGCAACGGCGATAGCTGTTGTTCATGCGGAGCTTTCGGTTCCAGAAGGTGAGCGACGGTTCGCCAAATCATTAGCCACTCATATTCAACGGTGGTATGCAGAAGCCGGCGTCGAGACGGATTTGATTTCGGATCAGACGTTGACGACGAAATCACCCTATAAGTTGGTGATTCTGGTAGATTGCTATCAACCTCCATCCTCGGTCATTTCCGTGGTAAAGGCTTTGTTGAAACGCAAGACGCGTTTTGTGGTGTGCTATTCGGCTTCGGCTGATTTAGCGGCACTCTTTGGGCTGAAACCGGGAAGTTACGTCCGCAGCAACGATGGCGCATGGAGCTCTATGTCATTTGGTTCAGAAAAACCAAAAGGGGCGCCTCAAACAATCCTGCAGACGAGCACAAATCTCTATACGGTGGAGGCAACACAGAGTGAGACGCGCCCGATTGCGTGGTGGTGTAATCGGGCTGGGAAGCGGACGGAAACAGCTTGGTGGCGCACAAAAGAGGGCTCTTACTGGATGACGCATGTCCTTTCCGGGGATGGAGATGAGAGTGGGAAGCAGCGTTTGCTTCTGGCGATTGCCGCAGAATCAATCCCTCAGGTATGGAATTCCGCCGCCCGTCATTGCTTCAATCAGGCTTTGGTGCCGGTGAAGGATGGCACGCTGCTGAAGCGGACGTGGAGTTTACCCAAAACATCCGAACGTCGGAAACAGTTGGACAAGACGTTGGCTTGGGTGCGTCAACAGCAGCTCAAAACGCAGCAGTTGGTTGAGGAATACGCTGGGTATCAGGCGTATCAAAGTGCACGTGACTTGGAAGATGCGGTTGCACGTGCCTATGGCATGACGTATTGGGGTAAACCGGGAGAGATTGTCGGCGTTTGGGACCATTCAGGGCGTGGTCTTTATCCGGGCGATTGGAATCGGACGGCCCGTTTGCTTGCGGCCGCTGGTGTGACAGATGTCTATGTCAATGTCGCTGGTGCAGCGTTTGCGCTCTATCCGTCTGCGGTTTTGCCTCAGCGAGACGCCGGGAACGTGTTGGCAGAAGCGGTGGCAGCCTGTAAAAAACAGGGTTTGCGTGTCCATGCGTGGATACTCAGTTATTCATGCAGTAGCCCTGCAAAGGGTGCGCTTGATGCGTTCAAACAAAAGGGCTGGGTCCTGCAAGATGTCAATGGTAAGGAGTTGAATTGGCTGGATCCCACCCATCCGCAGGTGCGCGCCTATTTAGTGAAAGCTGTCTCAGAGCTGGCAACCTCGGGCGTGGATGGCGTTCATCTTGACTTTATTCGTTTCCCTGATTTGCCGTCCTCTCTGGGACCTCGTACGCGCGCCCGCTTCGAAGCGGCATGTGGCAAGACAACGAACTGGCCCAAGTGTATTACGGAGGCGAAAGGTGCGCATCGGGAAGCCTTCTTGCGTTGGCGTGAGGCGCATATTACCGATACGGTTCAGGCCATTCGCTCGCACCTGCGTTTGAAAGCTCCTGGCGTTCAAATCTCTGCGGCGGTTTTTGGCAAATATCCTGCGTGTACGGATAGCGTGGGGCAGAATTGGATCTCCTGGTTGCGAACAGGCCTGATTGATATGGCTCTGCCTATGAACTACACGGAAAATATGGGCGCATTGGAAGATTGGCTGGGCACGCAAACCGCCGATCCGCGAATCGCAGCAAAAATCGTGAGTGGGATTGGGGTCACAGCGGCAGAGAGTCGCCTTGGCCCGATAGAGGTGTTACGTCAAATTGAAACAGCGCGTAAGAAAAAGTGTAAGGGCTTTGCGTTGTTTGATTTGGATGAAATGCTGCGGCAACGGATTCTGCCCGTTCTCTCGGTGGGAGTGACCAAACAATGAGTAATACATCGGTTTCAGATCAAGCAGTCGCGATCGCAGAAGCATGGCTTTCGGCTTGCCAAATGCGGGATGTTTATTCGGATGCACCGGATTATCGTGCGTGGCTGTATGTGTACGATGCTCGCCATTCTGGCGTGTTAGAGCTGATTCGTTCCACGGATTTGACGCAAGGCGGAGCCTGTTTTGCCCTTTCGGTACTGTTGGATTTGCCTCCAGTGCAGACGCCGGAGGATTTTCACACGCTCTTGCTGCTCTCCGAATGGCTGAATGGGATTACACTAATCACCAAAGATTTTGGTGCAGACGGAGCCTTAATGCTTCAGAAAAAGGGAGATTTGGCTTCTTTGACGGAGCAGACCTTGATGGAAACATTCCGGTCGCTCTGCGAAGCAAAAAACTTTTTTGAAGAGGCGTAGTAAGGTAATCAAAGACCTTGGCAATGTACAAAAAAGCGGCACACCATCGTGTGCCGCTTTTGGTTTGTTATAGCGTAAGCGTGGGGGATCTTAAAGTGCCAACATACGCTCCACGCTGATGCGTGCATCTGCCACAAGATCGTGTGGTACCACGACATGGCACGTTTCATCCCATGTTTCAAACACGGATAGGATCTGTTCCAGAGTGGTGAGCCCCATATCGGTGCAGAGGATGGGACGCAGTGAAAAGATGGTTTTCCCAGCGGTCCGCTTGAGGCGTTCAACCAAGTGCTCTTCTGTTCCTACAATGAAGGTACGATCGGGATCTGCCCGTTGAATGGTGTCAATGATACCCTTGGTTGAGCCGGTATGATCTGCCAATGCTGCGACAGCACTGGGAGCTTCAGGGTGAATGAGCAATTCGGCATCCGGGTGGGCAAGGCGGGCTACCTGAATATCACCTGTTGTATAACTCGCATGGATCGGGCAACAACCATCCCATGCAATCAAACGCGCCTGTAGAACCTGTTCTGCGGTGAGACCGCCATTCGGCAATTCACGCCGCCAGAGTGCAACGGCACTTGTCGGATATCCCAACTCGCGCATGATATTGGTGCAGAGGTGTTGGTCGGGAGCAAAAAGGATGCGATGCCCTTGGTTTAAGAAGTGCTTCACGACACGGTGGCCATTTCCTGATGTGCAGGTTGATCCGCCGTGCTTGCCGCAAACCGCTTTGACCTCCGCATTGGAATTAACGTAAACGACAGGTGTCAGTGGCGTGGTCGGGTCAATGGCCTGAAGTGTTTGCCAAGCAGCTTCCAAACTGGCACCATCGGCCATATCGGCCATAGGACATCCCGCCGTAGGCGCTGGCTGCCACACACTTCTGCCATTGGCATTCCCGTTGGCATCACGAATGAGAATATCTGCCGTTTCGGCCATAAAGCGGACACCACAGAAGATAATACGCTCAGCCTTGGACTGCGCTGCTAAACGGGAAAGCTCCAGAGAGTCCCCAACCGCATCGCAACAGGCCACCACTTCCGAAGTTTGGTAGTGATGCCCCAAGATAAGGAGCCGTTCACCCCATTCCCTGCGAAAGGTATTGATTTTTTCTAAAAGCGGAGATGGGTTCATTAACACTGTTCCTCCGAGAGTGTAGCATGGCGAACGCCCCGATGGTCTTGCGTCAGATCCAGACGTAGCCGGCGAGGTACTTCCAGATCTAAGACGGCAGCCGCTTTTTCGGGCCATTCAATCACCAGACGTGCGCCGGATTCCAACGCATCTTCAAAGCCCAAATCATAAAGCCCATAAGGCGAAGCCAAACGGTAGAGATCGTAGTGAACCAGTTTGCCACCATCGGGCAAGGGATACTCAATGGCTAATGTAAATGTAGGACTTGTGACCGTGCGCGAAATACCAAAAGCACGCGCCAATGCTTGAACAAAAGTCGTCTTTCCCGCACCCAGATCACCGGAGAGCAAAAGCACACTTCCCGGACCGAGTCGTGTGCAAAGCGTTTCGGCGAGTCGCGCGGTATCCGCAAGGGTGTTTAATTGGCACGTCTGCGGAAGTGTCATAGCCATCATTACATGACGCGTTCGACCGTGATTTCCGGGTCGATTTCTTCGCGCAACACACGTTCAATGCCGCTCTTCAAGGTCATCATTGCATGAGGACAGCATCCGCAAGCGCCACGCAAACGCAGGTGGACGATCTTATTTTCGATATCCACCAATTCCAAGTCACCGCCATCCGCCTGAAGCATACCACGGAGCATTTCAAGTTTTGCAGCAATCTGTTCGTTTAAAGTCGTCATAATACACATCCTTTCAAATGCCCTAAAGTATAACATAGCTTTCTCGTGATGTCCGCTTAAAAATGATCAGACATCAGAAAAGCGCCACCCACGCTGAATCCTGAACCCCGAATCCTGGCGCAGACACCTATTTTCACCGCAATGACGCTCAAGGAAATGCAGCTCACTCCGTCCGAGACAGATTGACTGCATTTCTTTTTTGTTCACTTCTCACTGCTTTCTCCTTTCTTCTCCTCTGGCAGTGCACCACTTGCCACGCGCCACTCGCAACTTGCCACGGTGGCGCAGCCACCCACATGCTTAGCAGGTGCGGTGTCGATCTGTCTCGGACGG
>JAFTHG010000165.1 GCA_017457555.1 Kiritimatiellia bacterium
GGGAGCGAATACTGTTAAGATAGTAAATGAGGCGCGTTAATCAAGGGAAAGGTCGCCAAAGAGTTTCCAACCGTAGTTGTCGTGCTCTACGGAGAGTTTTCGATTGGGAAAGACTTCCGGCAGACGTTGCCGTAACATCTTGACCATAAGTGCCTCACAGGCGGTTTGCAAGTCGGCATTAACTGGGCAAAGGGTGGCGATACGAAGCGTTAAGGTGTAACCGGCTCCATAACGCGATCCGATCCCTGCGGAGAAATTGGCAATCACGGCAAAAGCCCCATCGTATTGCGGATGTGCTGTTTGCCCCTCTGCCGGACGTGCAGGATGACGCTGAATGGTGGCGCCATACGCTTCTTCCAGGGCCCGGTCAATCTCTTTCAGAATATCACCGAGTTGGGATTCAAAGGCTTCCACACGTTCATTCCGCATGGGCGACTCCGACAGCAGGATGCAGATAAAGGGGCTTCGGGTCGGGCGTTAATGTTGAGCCAAGCCGTTGGACAACAGAGGCTAACAGATCTGCAGAAAGGGTGACTTTTGGCAACGCAAATTGTGCAAGGCGTTCGGCATCGGGCGAAACCATTGTCGCCGTGGGGATGAAGGTGTCACGCCGACGGAGCGTAAAGTCACCGAGTTGTGTAATCGCAGTGTCTGTCACCTGATAACGCACGGTCCAGAGTGTATTGCGTCGAGCATCCCCGACGACTGTCACATCTTCCAAACCGGAAGCGGCTGCCAGAAGTGCCGCAGAGGGAAAGCCGAGTGGCTGCAAACCCCACGCAATGCCCAATCCTTGCAAACAGGCAATCGCCGCTCGTACACCGGCAAAGGAACCGGGCCCCAGTCCAACAGCCAAAGCCTCCGGGCGTTTCCCTTGCAGAAAGGTCTTTAATTGTGCGACCCACGTGTCATCACGTCCATCCAGTGACAGCGTCCGCCCTTGGAAGGCCATGACGGTCATTGCGGACGAACGATCCAAAATGAGTGTGTTCATCAGAAGAACCTCTTAATCACACTGAGAAAGCCCTGTTTCCATGGCACACGATGCGTTTTGCCACTCTTTCCCTGAAATTGCTCCAAGTGGGCAATATACCAAGCATAATTTCGCAAGAGTGCATCACGGTCAGAATAACGCGGAGCCCATCCGAGGCGGCGCTGGATCTTTTCAACGCTCACAAAACTATCCTGCGAGGCCGTTTCGTACACCCAGGCATACAGTGGTGAAAGGTGAAGTTTTTCAAGCAATTTGAGCACTGGAATCACAAGCCCGACCGGTGTGGTGCGAATCTTTTTACCATAGCCGGCGGCATCCAGAACGGCTTGCCACTCGTCACGCATCGTTGTAAAGTCGGCAGCACCCACATTATAGGTGTCGCGGACGGCGCTCACATCGGGGTGGGTCAAGGCCAATCCGATGGCGTCACACAAATCTTCAACATCCAGAAGTTGGTAACGATTCTTCCCGGAGCCAATCATAGGGAAGCCGTGTCCAGTGCTGGCCCAGTCGTAGAGCAGGGCAAAGGCGCCTAAACGCTCCGGCCCCACAAAACTCTTCGGACGCAGAATACACACAGGAAACGCGTCGCTATCAAGTTCACGAACGATACCTTCTGCGATAATTTTGCTCTTGCCATAGGGGCCAACACCCTCTAAACGATCGGTTTCAAAGAGGGGATGGTGGTCTGGAATGCCATATACTGCTGTAGATGAGATGTAAATAAAGCGAGCTACGCCGGCGGCTTTTGCCGCTTCTGCAACAATCCGTGCGCCGTCAATATCGGTTGAAAGAATTTCAGCTTCACTGCACAAAGGCAATGCTGCAGCGCAGTGTACAACGGAGCGGCATCCCCTCAGAATCGCGTTCACTGCCACGGGATCACGCACATCGCCAATTTGGGTATGGATCTGTGGCAGGGAGGCTTCGGGGTAATCAAAGGGCAGCAAGTCCAGAGAGCGGATGTCAGAAACGCCGTGTGCCAATAACCTCCGGATGAGGTTGATGCCCAGAAAACCGCTGCCGCCCGTTACAAGCACGGGTTCGGGAATGGGCAGAGTCATTGCCACATCGCTTTGCGGTGTGGTATCACTGGTTTCAGATGCGTGATGTTGCACAGGCATACCTGCTCCGCTGGGCATTACCGTTGGTTCAAGGGCAGATAGGGTTCATTCGAACCGTGAATAGCCTTAAAGGCGGGGCGTACGATGGGACCGCCATTGATCAGTTCTTCCAGACGGTGTGCACACCAACCCACCACGCGCGAAATCGCAAAGAGTGGCGTGTAGAGATCCATCGGGATATTCAGCATGTCATAGACAAAGCCGGAGTAGAAGTCCACGTTTGCACAGAGTTCCTTCTGCTTTTCACGACCTTCATTGAAGATAACCGGCCCGATACGTTCAATGGCATCGTAGAGATAAAATTCTTCCATACGATCCTTGCTTTGGGCAAGCTCCTTGGCTTTTTCTTTCAGCAACTGTGCACGCGGGTCGGAGAGCGTATAGACAGCGTGGCCCAGACCATAGATGAGCCCCGATCCATCACCAGCCTCCTTGCGGAGAATCTTACGCAGATAATCAGCGATGGCGCCTTCATCTGTCCAGTCCGGCAACGCATCGCGAATCTCATCCATCTGATGACAGACGCGTAAGTTTGCACCACCATGGCGGGGTCCCTTCAAAGAGAGTGTCGCTGCGGCGATGGCGGCATAGGTGTCGGTCGCAGCCGAGGTCACCACGTGTGTCGTAAAGGCCGAATTGTTACCGCCACCATGCTCGGCATGGAGTACCAGACAGAGATCCAGCAATTCGGCTTCAAGGGGTGTGTAGGCCGCATCCTCACGCATCATCATAAGAAAGTTTTCGGCAGTGGATTTGCCGGGCATCGGATTACGGACAAAGAGCGATTCGCCGTGGTAGTAGTGCATCTTGGCTTGATAGGCATACGCAGCCATCGCCGAGAAGCGTGCCACCAGTTCAATACTTTGACGCAAGACAGAGGGAATATTCACCGCATCAGGCGTTTCGTCATCCGTGTAAGCCGCCAAGACCGACCGTGCAAGCGAGTTCATAATGTCGCGACTGGGTTCACGGATAATCTTTTCCAGAAGAGGATAGGGAAGCGCACGTTTGGAGTCCAGAACGTGACACCACTCTTCCAGTTCACTGCACGTGGGTAAACGGCCAAAGAGCAACAAATAGGCCGTTTCTTCAAAGCCCGGACGATTCTCTTTCTGGAATCCGTGAACGAGATCCTGCACATTGATGCCACGGAAGAGCTGTTCACCCTGTACCGGCACGATTTCATTTTCAGAAACCACATAACCATGCACGGAGCCCACACGCGTCAAGCCTACCAAAACGCCCGAACCATCTTCGTTACGTAAGCCGCGCTTCACATTGAATTTACGGTAGAGCTGCGGATCAATCTGTGCACACGACCGTGCCATTGCCTCGTAATGTGACAACAGTTCCGCATTGAGTGTTGCAGTATTGGCCAATGCCGGCTCATCTTTTTTGTTTCGTGTTACCATTCAAATTCCTTTACGTTTGTGAGTCA
The DNA here is from genome assembly GCA_017457555.1 of Kiritimatiellia bacterium. Classification (GTDB taxonomy): domain Bacteria; phylum Verrucomicrobiota; class Kiritimatiellia; order RFP12; family DVOR01; genus Spyradenecus. Next base: position 3,557 of record JAFTHG010000165.1, read on the forward strand.
CTTGCGGTTTCTATATTATTTATTAGAAATAAAAGAGGTGCGTTATTGTAACAGATTCGTGGTTTTTTCTCAACTTTCCCACACTGCGAACCGGGTAAATGGTGAAAGGCCTTTCCCATTCAAAGTGAATGCAACAGCGTCAAGTGAATAGCAGGCTTTGAAAAAACAAGAGGCAGACACACGTCTGCCTCTATGTGTGCTAATCAGGAAGGACCTTAAGCAATCTTGCGCTTGAGTGCCAATCCGGCCACGCCAAGAGCCAAGAGTGCCAGTGCCGTCGGTTCAGGAACGGTGGTTACGGGTTCGCCAGAGAACCATGTCAGTGACGTAACGGGAGCACTGTTATGGAGTAGCGTGTCTCCATTAGTAGTGATATAACCATTGGTTGTGGTTTGATTGGCTTCCCAATACCCACGTAACTTAATCGTTGTAGCTGTGGTACATTCGGCGTCGGAATAGAATAAGACAGAATAAGATTTTGTAGAATCCATTTCGATACCAGATAAATTCAGAGAAATATAGCCGTATGACCCAGAACCATTATAAGTCTGGGTACCTCCAATTTTAACTCCTTCAGGAGTAGAAACAGACGTATTTGTATAAATCTGGCCAGTAATACCAGACAATAATGTGCTGACGCTATCATCTGTATTTACGCAAACAAGCTTTGCGTAAAAGGTTTTCATCGTACCATTCGTAATGAAATCGTTAGAGGAGGATAGCAAAAAATTTACACGATTCATATTGACACTTCCCGTAATGCCGGCTTCGGAAAGCCCCAGTTGAACGCCAGAAGATGTGGCGGTATAGTTGTTAGTTGCCGCTGGGCGGCTAAACCAATTCATCGTCACGGCCTGAACGGCAGAAACGCAGAGGGTTGCGAGTGCAAAAAGAATCGTTTTCTTCATTGTATAAACCTCAAAATGCGTTCACCTTAGAAGATGAACAACCGCCACTAAAGTAACATAAGACTCGGGGGGGGGCAAGCATTATTTGCAGCGAAAGCATATTTTTTGCCTCTTACGCCGCTTACCCATCCGTCAAATGCGCTTCTACCTTGTAGTTAGACCATACACAGACGGGCCCGATCTCTATCACTCGCCTATGGAGATGATAGCACAGGCGGGGGATTCTGGCAAATCGCATAGGTGTGAGTGAGAGAAGTTATTAACAGGTTTAGGGTGAAAAAGCGGCGATTTTGGATCAAAATGGCAGCGAAAAGGCGGGTCAATTTCAGCGACATTCAAGCGCAGTTTCAGCGAAAGTGATACCTGTCTTTCAGCGAAATTGGA
>JAFTHG010000166.1 GCA_017457555.1 Kiritimatiellia bacterium
AGCCGAAGGAATGGTAATCAGGAAAACGATGTTGGTCTGTGCTCCAGAAGCATCCCACGTAAAGGGTTCTTTACTGACGCCGCAAGCCACGGCCAGCGAACCACCCTCTACACCACGTACGTGCGGAAAGGCCAACCCATTCTCCATCGCAGTGCTGAGCATCGTCTCACGCTCCATTGCCGCCGTAATCAAACGGTCTGCATGGTTGATGAAACCTTCCGATTCCATCTTCCCGGCGAGTACTTCAATCGCTTCTGCGGCAGAGCCAACCAAGAGATCCGGCACCATCAGAGATTCTGAAGAGAAGCGCGACAAACCAGTCTTGCGCGGTTCGCTGCGGCCTGTCGCTGCGGAAGAAGCAATCCACCGGGGTGCTTCCAAATCCTCATACAACACACGCGAACATCCTGGGCAATACTGAATTGACGTACACTGACGCACCGCTTGCACCTGACTTGCGGGCAACGCCATGCCACACACAGCACAACTATTATCGCACACCGGCGAAATAATGAGATTGTTACGGCGAATCAAAAGCGTGTAGCGGGAACGCACGGCTTCCGGCAACATTGCCACCATGCTTTCCACGGACTCATTCAAACGCGCCAAATGAGCACCATCGCCAGTCAAACGATGCTCTTCACGCGCTAAAATCAAATCTTGAAGTTGGCTCAACTGATTAATAACACTATCCATGTTAATTATCACCTTATCAAAAATGCATTCAAGCGAAAAACACCCTTTCCGGAACGTTCCAATCTGTGAAGCGTCACCTATTCCAACTGCAGTGGTACAAAGGGTGTTTGGTATGCTACGGCAAAAGACTACTACGCCGCACGGATTCCGTACGGCGCAGGCGATTGGGTTACATTAGAACAGACGTTCAAAAGGCAACGCATGCAATGTATTCCCCGTGGCGGGCGAGCCATCTGGAGATGCGGCATGTTTCTGCAGAATACCGCAGACAATCAACGTCACAATCAACGATGCTGCAGCAGCCACGATTGCAACAATCGTAAAGGCCTTAGCGCCTGTCGATTCCACCACTGGTGCAGCCGGAATGTCCGGAATTGCAGGTAAATCGTCAAGCGATTCCAAGGGTTCAAGCGATTCCAATTCAGGCTCGGCAGCAGGCTTCGGCTCATCCTTCTTCAAGGACAAACCAGCCGGACGCTTCAACTTGATGGTGGGTGCTTCGCTGCTACCACCCGTTGGCGGCACGGCACTGATTGGTGCAGAGGTCGTCGGCTTTGAGCCACCGGCAGGAGCCATACGCTTCAACTTAATCGTTTTCTGCGTGGTATTTGCGAGTGGCGTATTGGTCTGAATGCCACCCAAAACCGCATCCAATTCAATACGTGCGGTCTTGGACTTTGCGGCCTGCGGATTTTCAGGAGCTTCCTGTGCAGTAGCACTGATTGGCTTCAATTTAATCGTGGGGGCTTCAGTATCCGCATTCATCGGTTGCTGGGTAATTTCCGGAGGCAACTCAATCCGGGAGGTCTGGCGCTTGGCCTGCTGTGCCACTTCTTCCGGAGTGGGGGTCACCTCAGGGATCGGCGTCAATTCTTCCACCGGTGCTGCAGGAACTTCCGGAGCCGGAGGTGTCACAGGCGTTGCCGGTGCTGCAGGAACTTCCGCAACAGGAGTAGCTGGCGCAGCTGGTGCTGCCGCAACTGGAGCTGCCGGTGCTGCTTTCGCGCCAACAGGTCTCAATTTAAT
>JAFTHG010000019.1 GCA_017457555.1 Kiritimatiellia bacterium
AATCAGTTTGGTGCGACGTGGAGCAACGGCGGCAAGCGTAAGAGTACGGTGCCGATGCGGATGGATTTTGAGTGCCCGCATTGGCATGAGTGGTTTGTGGAGACGTTTGATTGGTATGTGCCCGCGCAGCTTGAATGTCCGCGGTGGCATGTGCTGAACCGCTTCACAACGAGAGATGATGCGGTGGCCTTCTGCGAGCGCTGGCGGCGGCAGGAGCGTGAAGATGAGGCGGCTGACCGGCGCGAACACTTTCCCGTGCAAATTGATTAACTTGTAAAAATTGAACCACCACTGCGAGTGCAGGGGTGCTTTTTGCACGGGTTTTAATTGCTATCGGTTTAGTCTTCGCCGTGCTTGGGATGCAAAGAAGATAGAGCGCAACCGCTGAACAGGTGCGATCGGCCGAAAGGTGGACGCGTTCCCCGTGATGGAGGGTTTCTGTCTGACTCGGACACCATCAGAGAGTAGAGAAGAACGGTGCCTGTCAGAGGCGCTGAACGACCACGGGGGTCACCTCGCCCTTTCTCGTTAATGAGGGAGCTCAGGAATTAGTTTGACACGGGACGCCGTGCTTTTGGCAGAACCTGGGAGCAGAAAGCCGTCATCTGCGAGCGAATAGGCGGCAATGGCGGATAATTCGCACAACAGGGTGCGCCCATCCTGTTCGCCAAAAAGGGCGCCCATTTTTTACAGAAAGGAAACTGATTATGGAAATTCAAATCAACCGCAATGAACTGTATGAAGCACTCTGCGCGCGTTTGGGTTATGCCCAAAAGAAAGCAGAGCTCAATGCAGGCAAGAAGTATGAGCAGAAGTGGAAAGAATCGGCGGCGCATGTTAAAGAGGTGATCGCGTGGATTTTGGACCATGACCGCTACACGATTAATCTGGTGGCGCATGATGCTGATCAGGCAGCGGCTCTATCGGTGGGCGAATTGTCGCCGATTGAGGTGAAGACGGAAGAATTGTCGCCGATGACGAATGAAGACTTGGAAGCGATGACGGAAGACTTGCCGCTATCGGCTGATAAGGTGGAGACACAGGTCGACCCTCCTTATGTGTACGTGGCGCATCAGTGCAGTGAGTTTCGTGACGAGGATCGCCCGGCGCATTTTGTCTTTTCGGATGAGCTTCGTCGTGCGGCGCGTGAGGTGGTGGAAGATGCTGTCAAGTGTCAGCAAATACCGTCCATGTATGAGGGTTATCCAGTGGAGCGGTTAGCGTCTGCGCTTGTGATTTCTGCGTGTGTGGCACTCTCGGTGTCGTCGAACGGGCACGCAAAGGTGCTTAATGCGCCAGGCTGTGAGCGCCTCTTCGATGATGGGCCACACGATGAAGTTTTGGCCACGATCCAATGTATCCGCGATGGTGAAGGTAAAGAGCTTGAATTGACGCGCGGAGCGATGTTCGACTCCTTCTACGGTCGTGCGGCGGAATACTACGGTGTGGCCACGCTCGAAATGCGCCGTCTGGTGGTGACGCACGTCCAGGGCTTGCGATGCCCGGACACGTATCCGAATTACATCCAAGCGGTGGTGCTGCCCTGTCTTGACTGTGGCGGCCGTGATACGTCCTATGGGGTCAATAAGGCTCCTAACAGTTTTAACGAGGCCAAATGCCTCGATGAAGAGTGCCACTCTTCCTG
>JAFTHG010000167.1 GCA_017457555.1 Kiritimatiellia bacterium
ATCCCACAGTCGTCCTCCTGTGGCAATGTGCAGAGGCCATTCCGCAAGCCACACCCGAACCCCTTGAATCCATTTTGGCCCTGCCCTACACCTTCATCGCCTACACTATGGTAACCCGTGAAGATGGTGCCGCCGGCAGTTGTGCGCTCACATGGGAAGGCAGTCTGCGGCGTCAGATTCTGCACTATAACGACCATTTAATCCAACTCGCAACCAGCCATCCCAATTTGCACCTCATTGACTTGGACCTCTTGCAAAGCCGTTTGGGACGGTCAAACACCTTTGACCCCAGGTTGTGGGAAACGGCAACAATGGCCTTCACACCACAGACCTACCCGATCATCGCCAAAATGACCTGCCAGCTTCTGGAAACACTGCAGGGACGCATCCGGAAAGTATTGGTAACAGACTTGGACAACACCTTCTGGGGAGGTATCACCGGCGAACAAGGCGCAGACGCCGTCAATCCGGATGCGCCGGGGCGTCGGGCCTATCGGGCATGGTTGCGCCAATTAGCCGCACGGGGCATTCTGCTTGCCATCGCCTCCCACAATGACCGTGCCCCTGTTGAGGTCCTTTTCAAGCAACACGCGCTCGGCTTTACGCTTGAAGACTTCCCCGCCTGTGAAATCAATTGGGATCTTAAGGCCGCTATGCTGGAGCGCATCGCCGCTGCGCTTCACGTTAATTTGGATAGCCTTGTCTTCATTGATGACCGCCCGGAACAACGCCAACAGGTGCGTGATGCATTGCCACAGGTGACAGTCCCTGAAATGCCGGAGGATCCAGCGTGTTGGATGACTTTCCTGGCAGAAGCCAATCTCTTCGAAACGCCCCGTATCACCGCCGATGATCAACGTCGCGTTCAGACCTTTAAGGCCGAGGCCGAACGGGAAACCGCTGCACAGACACTCTCCCGAGAAGCTTATATCGCCTCGCTCCAACAGGAACTCATTGCCGAACCGCTCAGCCCTGCAAATTGCGACCGTGCCGCACAGTTAACACAACGATGCAACCGTTTTAATATGCGTGGCACACGGCATACCGCCGCAGAATTGATGCACCGTCAAGGATGGGTCTACTCCCTGCGTGACCGTTTTGGCGATTTGGGAATGATCAGTGCCGTTATCCTGCAGGACAATGTTATTGAAACCTGGGTGATGAGTTGCCGGGTCTTTAATCGTGACGTTGAAACCCTTATCCTCAACCATCTTCAAAGCGTCGCCCCCGTTCGTGGAGCTTACCGCGCCACCGACCGGAACAGTGCCTGCCAGACGGTCTATGCCGACCACGGAATTCCTTTGCCATGAACGACACCTTGCGAACTCTCTTTGCCGACATTCTGCAACACCCGATGCCCGTCTTTACGGCAAGCACCGCCTTTGCCGATTTGCCTGGGTGGGATTCTGTCGCGCACTTGGCCCTTTTGCTCGCCGTTGAGCGACATTTCAAGATCGCCTTCACCTCCGCACAGATGGTACAGATGAAGACGATTGGCGAGATGACCGCCATTCTGGAGGCGCACCATGGTTGAATCCTTTAAGGGGCTTTCCGTCCGGGCCATTGCCTGTGCCGTCCCGGAAACAACAGTATCAGTGGCGTCTTTCTCGGAAACCTTTGGCGCAGACAAAGTGGCACGCTTCCGGGACGTTGTCGGCATTGACTGCTTTCATGTGGCATCATCGGATCAACATACCTCTGATTTAGCCGTAGCCGCCGCCGAAAAACTCTTTGCGGAATCGGCAATTCCGCGCGACACCATTGATGCGATACTCTTCATCTCCCAAACGCCGGATGCCATTGCGCCGGCAACAGCCATCGCATTACAACAACGGCTTGGGCTCTCTCCCCATATTCTTGCGCTTGATATCAATCAGGGATGTGCCGGTTTTCTGGTAGGATTGCAAACCGCCGCGCACCTTTTAGCCTCACCCTCATTACGGAACATCCTGCTTCTGGGTGGTGACACCCTCACACGATGCGTCGATCCGGCAGATCCTGCGACAGCAATGCTCTTCGGCGACGCAGGCTTTGCTGCCGTCATTGGTCGGGAAGGCGATGGTACGTGGTATTTGGAATCGCAACTGGACGCTTCTGTCGCCATCACCATTCCACACGGACAACCGTTTAAGATGTCCGGTGCCGAAGTCTTCAACTTCACGATTACCCAAGTCCCCGAACAAATCCTCCATGTGATGGACGCCGCAAGGCTCACACCTGAAACGTTGGACTATCTTCTGCTCCACCAGGCCAATGCCTTTATTGTGCGGCAAGTCGCCCGGATGTGCCGTGTGCCGGAGGCAAAAGTCCCCTGCCGAATCGCCCAGCGTGGCAATACTTCCGTTGCGAGTTTGCCCCTCCTTCTGTGCGACCTGAAAGCCGAAGGAGTCACAGGACAACAGCACGTGGTCTGTTCGGCCTTTGGTGTGGGGCTCACATGGGTATCGGTCGCACTTACGCTTGACTTTGACACGTGTCAACCTCCAGTACTTCTCTCCTAAAACCTCTCCTATCTCCCATTCAGAAAGGGATGACACCCGATGGATACCGCCGCCATTCTTGAAGAACTTGCCGATATTCTCGGCACACCTCCCGGCACACTAACACCGGAAACGTCGCTCACAACACCGGGGATTACGTGGGACTCTATGGCGCTTTTAGCCTATCTGGCCTTCTTGAAATACCATTTCAACCGTACACTCCCCAATGTTTCCTGCGCGACCTTCCAAACCGTTAACGACCTGTTGAAAGAAGCAAAGCAACCCTGACGTGTCCGCACACTAACGGCAGCACCTATCTCACAAACCACAATCGACTGAGAACCAGATCTCGTAACATCCCGGCATTTTTGCCGTTTTTGATATACAAAAGGCGATTGGGTTATGTTACAATCATAGAAAACGTGATTGGAGTTTCTGAATGTTTAATCGGGATGAAATCGTTGCCCGTATCACAACGCTGAAGACCGGCGTTGAAGAAATGCGGAGTTACCTCAAAATTGAAGAGCGCAAAGAACGCCTTGCGCAAGCGGAAGCACGTCAAGCCGAACCCGGCTTCTGGGACAATCCGGAAACAGCTCGGACAGTTATTGCTGAAGGTAATGCCGAAAAAGCCTTTATTTATCCGTATGACGAACTCGTTTCTGCCGTAGAAGAAGCAGAAATGGCACTTGAGATGGCCGATGCAGAAGAGCCCGGACCGGAGCAGGACACGATGGCTGATGAAGCTGTGGCCAGTTTGGACCGTGCTGAAAAGATTGAAGATAAATTGCGACTGCAATCCCTTCTCTGCGGTAAGCTTGATGCCTGTAATGCCATTTTAACCCTGCATTCCGGTGCAGGTGGCACAGAAGCCTGTGACTGGGCATCCATGCTTTACCGGATGTACCAGATGTATGCAGATGATGCCGGATTTGAAGTGGAAGTACTGGACTTCCAGCCCGGTGATGAAGCTGGCGTCAAGAGCGTGATGTTCGTTGTAAAGGGTGCTTATGCGTATGGCTATCTGAAGGCTGAACGTGGCGTACATCGTCTGGTGCGCATTTCGCCCTTTGACGCCGCAAAACGCCGCCACACCTCCTTTGTATCCTTAGATGTGGTTGCCGAAATCTCAGATGACATTGATGTTGAAATCAAAGAAGAAGATTTGCGCGTTGATACTTACCGTGCCGGTGGCGCAGGTGGGCAGAAGGTGAATAAGACCGACTCTGCGGTTCGCTTAACGCACTTGCCCACGGGCATCGTGGTGGCGTGTCAGGTTGAACGCTCCCAACATCAAAATAAAGCGCGCGCAATGCAGGTTTTGAAGGCCAAGTTGTACGAACTGGAGATGGATAAGAAGCGCAAGGAAATGGAGCGCTTCTATGGCGACAAGGGCGAAATTGCCTGGGGCAGCCAGATCCGTTCGTATGTGTTCCAACCCTACACGATGGTTAAAGACCACCGCACCGGTTATGAAAACGCCAACGTCCAAGGTATGATGGACGGCAAATATGTTCAAGGATTTGTTGAAGCCTACCTGAAGCAACGCGCACAGGAAGCGCAACAATAAACTTTTCACACCTAACACGAAGGAGATGTCGAATGGAATTCATGGACGCTAAGACGTTGCTCGAAACGCACGGACAAGGACATGTGCTGGCCTTTTGGGATAAAATCAGTGCAGATGAGCAAGCCGCCCTGCTTGAGCAAATCACGACGCTGGACTTTGCCGCTATTGAACGCATGAAAGGTATGTTGAATGCCGCAGGAACACCTGCCGCTGCCGCAAGTGCCTTCGAACCGGCTCCTGTCGAAGTTCCGGAAGGCGATGCCCTGCAAGCCTGTGTCGCCAAAGGTGAAGAACTGCTGCGTGGTGGCAAGGTAGCAGTCCTCCTCGTTGCCGGTGGTCAAGGGTCACGCTTGGGGTATGAAGGTCCGAAGGGTGCCTACCCGATTGGCCCCATCACCGATCGCTCCCTCTTCTGGTTCCACGCGCGTAAACTTGTTGGATTGAACGCTACCTATAACACACGTGTACCGTTCTACATCATGACCTCTGACACCAATGATGCCGCAACGCGTGCCCACTTTGAAGAAAATGACTACTTCGGTTTGCCGCGCGAAGACGTCTTCTTCTTTGTGCAAGGCATGTGGCCGGCACTCACGCCTGAAGGTAAGATCATTCTTGACAAGCCCGGCCACATCTTCATGAGCCCGGATGGTCACGGTGGCACTTTGGCCGCATTAGATCGTTCCGGAGCCTTGGCCGATATGGCAAATCGTGGCATTGAACAAGTCTTCTTCTTCCAGGTGGACAACCCGATGGTGGCGATTGCCGACCCATCCTTTGTGGGTATCCACGCTGCCAAGGGAGCTGATATGACCCTGAAAGTCTGCAAGAAGCGCGATGCGCATGAAGGTATGGGCGTGGTCGTGGTGCGCGATGGTCACTATGCCATGGTGGAATACTCCGAGCTCTCCGATGAACAGATGGAGCGCACCAATCCGGATGGTTCGCTCTGGTTGGCCTATGGCTCTCCGGCAATCCATATGTTCTCCTACGCCTTCTTGAAGGCTGAAGCCGAACGCGCCATGCCGCTTCACCTCGCCCACAAGAAGATCGCAATGGTCAACGATGCTGGTGAAGTCGTAAAGGCAGACAAGCCGAATGGCTACAAATTTGAGAAGTTCATCTTTGATGTCATCCCGAATGCCAAAACGTTGGCTTGCTTGGCCTTTGACCGCGAACAGGAATTCTCGCCTGTCAAGAATGCTGAAGGCAATGACTCGCCTGCGACCACCAAGCGTGACCTGCAGAAGAAGTGGCTTGCTTGGTTGACCGCTGCCGGCATCACCATCCCGGAAGGCACCCCGATCGAAATCGATCCGGCCTATGCTCTGGACGCGGCCCAGCTGAAAGCCAAAGGCCTTCAAATCGGTTAAACCGATACCATCAGCCATCATAAGATGAGTCAGGATATCCGTTCTGCCGTGAGGTGGAGCGGATATCTTTTTGAATGGACACCACGCTTGCAACGCCATCAATTCCCGTAGCAAGGCGATGAAACAGATATCTTTTAGGATAAGTGCTACACAGAAATGGTGGGTACTGTGATAATTGATGCAGACAGGCAGAAATCTCTTCTGAAGAGTGCCAATCTTATCAGGTATTGAGTAATATTCAGAAACAAGGTGAAAAGGCTGTTTTCAACTAAGCTCCACGCTCCACACGCATCAAACACTCATTTTCTTCACTGAAAAGCACATCTACTGCATTTTCTACTTGCTTTTCAAAAGACATTTTGCTATTTTGTAAGGACTTTTCGTGCGGAAACCGAAGTTTGTAGCTAGACTTCGATGCGTAGAGGACGAGAGCCCCGTCCCGATCTTCCGGCCTAAAGACCGCGTCCGCAAGTGCGGACATAAGAAATTGAACTATCCTTTAAGGATTAAGTACATGCCTACAATCAATCAGCTGGTGCGCAAGGGCCGCACCCCGCAGCGCAAGAAGAGCAAATCGCCTGCGCTCGTTGCATGCCCCCAGCGTCGCGGTGTTTGCACCGTGGTTAAGACTCAGACCCCTAAGAAGCCGAACTCGGCATTGCGTAAAGTCGCCCGTGTGCGTCTCACTTCTGGTTACGAAGTGACCGCTTACATCCCTGGCGAAGGTCACAACTTGCAGGAACACTCCGTCGTCTTGATCCGTGGCGGTCGTGTAAAGGACTTGCCTGGTGTGCGTTATCACATCATCCGCGGTTGCCTCGACTCCCTCGGTGTCAATGGCCGTGGCCGTTCCCGTTCCAAGTACGGCGTCAAGAAGGACGCTGCTGCTAATACCGGCAAGAAGAAATAAGGAGGGAATGAAACATGAGACGTCGTCAAGCAATTAAGCGCGTACACATGACCGACCCCCGCTTCAACAGCGAATTGGTCGCTAAAGTCGTTCGCACCCTTATGAAGTCCGGTAAGAAGACCACTGCAGAGCGCATCGTTTATGGTGCAATTGAAGAGTTGGCCCGTGAAACCGGTAAGGATCCGCTCGAAGTGATGGATGTTGCAATCAACAACATGAAGCCGAAAGTGGAAGTGAAGTCCCGCCGCGTGGGTGGTGCAACCTACCCTGTTCCGGTGGAAATCCGCCCCGGCCGCCAGTTAGCTCTCGCACTCCGTTGGATGGCTCAGTACGCTTCCGCCCGTCGTGGCGTGCCGATGCCGCGTGCCGTTGCTCTGGAAATTATCGATGCTTACAACAACACCGGTAACGTTCTCAAGAAGCGCGATGACACCCACATCCGTATCGGTCCGAATCACCCTTCCCGCAGCCTGAAGGACCTTGTTCATCCCCGGAAAGCGGTAGGCATAATCAAAACCCTGGCCGTCCTGCTCATCAAAATAAGCCTTCAGAATCTCTCTCTCATAAC
>JAFTHG010000168.1 GCA_017457555.1 Kiritimatiellia bacterium
AAAACTCCTATTACACTTGCTTGTGGCGGAACTGGTGGTCATATTCACCCCGCTATTGCCGTTGCGGATAAACTTCGTGAGGCAGGACATCCGCTCTCGCTCATCCTTTCCGGTACCCGTGATGCCGAGAATCATACCGCAACCACGTGGGATGGCCCTTTACTCAAATCCGGCGCACGGCCCATCCGCCCCCACCCCCTTCAATTACTTGCAAAGGTGCGCGCCTTTTTCCGTTGCGTACGCGTCCTGAAGCAACAGCGTCCCGCAGTGCTCTTTGCGACAGGCGGTTATACCTGCTTCCCACCCGTTGCCGCAGCGCGCTTCTTAAAGATTCCCGTAGTCTTCCATGAAGCCAACAGTTTGACGGGATCTGCTATCCGCTTTTGTTGCAAACACTTTCACATTGCAACCGTGGCGACCTCCTTTCAGGACACTGCCGCACAATTGCCCGGCACGCCAACCGTCTTTACAGGCTTGCCACTCCGCCAACACGTCTTGGATACGTTGGCAAAAGCCCGTGCCGTTGCAAAAAACAGTGACACGTTTTCGATTCTCATCACAGGAGGCAGTCAAGGTGCACACGGCATGAATCTCCTGATTGCCCCCGTATTAGTTTCTTTGGCAAAGGCAGATGAAAAGGTACGCATTCTCCATCAGTGTGGCAACCATGATCTCGCTTGGTTGCAAGAGCTCTATGCCGATGTTGCCAATCGTGTCACACCAACCGCATTCATTCAAGATATGGGCACAGCGTATGGTCAGGCCGACCTCGTGATCGCTCGTGCCGGAGCAGCGACCTGTTTTGAAATCGCTCGATGCGCGGTGCCGACTATTTTCATTCCGCTCCCGACTGCTGCCGATAATCACCAGCGAAAGAATGCCGAAGCTCTCGTGCGGTGTGGTGGTGCCATCTGCTTGGATCAACGCACCACATCGCCTGAACAATTTGCAGAGGCCCTGCGGACACTTTATTCCGATGCGCCGATGCGCCAACGGATGCGACAGGCCTTTTCGGAAATCCCGCAATCCGATGCTGCTCAGGCCGTAGCCAATCTGCTTCTCCACGTCGCCCATCCCTCCGCATGAGTGCCACACACGCCTCCCCCACGCTTGCCTTTCAGGTCTTTGGCTGTCGCTTAAATCAAGCAGAAGCCGAGGGATGGCAATCGGCACTTGCGGCAGAAGGTTACACAATCCTCTCCAATCAATCGGCAGACGTCCTCTGCGTTCACTCCTGTGCGGTTACCGAGCCTGCCGTTAAAGAGGTTACACGCTTTTTAAAGAGGCAACGCCACAGGTTCCCGAAACAAGCCATCATCTTAAGCGGGTGTGCGGCAACCTTAGTGGGAGATTTACCGATTGACTTACGCATTCCGCACGATGTGAAGGCAACATGGTTGCCTCGCGTACGCGCCTTTCTCAGCACCCATATCTCTGCTCCTTCCGCAGGACACCCCACTCCAGCCGCGCATCGGACGCGAGCATCTCTCATTGTACAGGATGGCTGCGACCATTTCTGTGCCTATTGTATTGTTCCCCATCTCCGTGGCAAGCCGGTGTCAGAACCTGCCGAGGCCTTACTCAAACGGGCCGAACGCCTCTTCGCGGAGGGCTACCGTGAAATTGTTCTGACAGGTTGCCATCTGGCGCTTTACCAAGACCCGACACATGGTTTTGACTTCATCGAACTCCTGCGCCGTCTCTGTGACGTGCCGGGTGAAGGTCGCTTCCGGATCGGGTCATTAGAGCCCTGTATTCTTGATGATGCGGCACTCATTCGACTCATTGCAAGTAGCGGAGAGCGAATTTGCCGTTTCCTCCATTACCCGATGCAAACCGCCGATGACACCCTCTTACGGGCGATGTTTCGCCGTTATACGCAAGCCGATTTACGCAAGGTGCTGGACTGCGTCTGCACGGAATTACCGCACTGTGGTCTCAGTGCTGATTGGATTGCAGGCCTTCCCGGAGAAACTGCTGAAGCAGCAGAAGCAACTGCCCATTTTATTGCCAGCTATCCCTTTACGGGAGCACACGTCTTCCCCTACTCTAAACGTGAGGGAACGCCGGCCGCGACCTTCCCGAATCAAGTTCCGCCCCAAGAAATTCTACAGCGCGCCAAGCGCTTACGGGACGTGGCTCACGCCCAACAATTGCGCCAATTGCAACTCCAAATCGGGCGTCCCCTCAATGTCATTCCGGAGCAGAGCGATGGGGCCTTTCGCAAAGGGTGGTCCTCCGAGCGTTTCCGGTGCAGACTTCCTGCGTCCTATCCGCGCGGACAATGCGTCACCGTCATCCCCAAAGCTTTAGAGGGTGACACCCTGATTATTCCAAACTGAGATTAACGTGCAGTCTTAACGCAGTGGTGTTGGCACCGCCGGCACCACAAAGTAGACTTTATCGCCCGGGCGCACACGCTCCGGTACAACAAAGGTGGCCCATGCTCCTCGCGCGACTGCTTCTGGCGATGCGTCATCTTGGCGTAAGGCATCTACAACAAAATCCACCACGCCAGTCTTTGGTCCATGAATTGCCACGCGCGTGCCCGGCTTCAACACGCCTTCATGTACCAGCACTTCCGCCACCTGATGACGGGCATAGTAATTGCGAATCACGCCTAAATAAAGCTTCTTTTCTGTGGCTAAATTCGCATCCGAAGTCGTAAACTGCTCCTGCCCCGGGCGCCCCCGGAGAAGTCCTTCAGCAAAGGGTCGATGATAAACCGCCTCAACCAGCTTCCGGCAAGCGGCCCGACACGCCTCATCATAGGTGCCGGCAGCAATCGCATCCAGTGCCATGCGATACGCTTTAATTACATTAGCGACATACTCCGGATTGCGTGCACGTCCCTCAATCTTCAACGATGCGACACCAGCCGCCACCAATTCCGGCAAAAGGTCTAACGTACACAAATCTTTTGCCGATAAGATGAAGCTCGGTCCGATTTCAAATGCGGCATCAGCGCCACGTTCGCTCCCATCTGAAACCTCTTGAATGTGATAGCGTCTGCGACAGGGTTGCAAACATTGTCCGCGCGAAGAGGAGCACCCATACGCCATCTGCGAGAGAAAACACCGGCCACTCGTGGCCACACACTGTGCGCCGTGGGCAAAGACTTCAATCGGCACACCGCCCTCTTTCGCAATCACCGCGATGTCTTCTAACGAACACTCACGAGCCAGCACCACACGTTCTGCTCCCTGCGATGCCAGAAAGCGCACTGCATCCACATTTGAAGCTGACATCTGTGTAGAGATATGAACCGGGATTCCGGCTGCTTTGGCGCGTTGAATCACCGCCCAGTCACAGGCAATTACTGCATCCACTCCCGCAGTTTTCAAGCAGGCAATGGTGCGCTCTAATTCAGGCAACTCCTCCTGATAGACAATCGTATTGAGCGTAACATAGAGTTTGGCGTGCTGCCGGTGCGCAGCTTCTACCAAGGCAGGAATCTGGTTAAAGTGCAGACAGCCATCCTGACTGCGCCGCATATTGAAACGACCGATACCGATGTAGATCGCATCGGCTCCTTGTTTCAATGCGGCATTAAAACTTGCCCGATCACCTGCGGGCGCTAACAATTCCGGTAAATTCATAGCACACAGTATACCTTAAAATGCGTTATACACGCAAAAGTTGCCGCTTTATGGGAATACAAAAAGAGCCGGAAGCAAGTGATGCCTCCGGCTCTGCAAAAGAGAAGTCTACCAATTACTTCAGTTCATCGGCGCAATCGTCACAGGGATCTTGATTTCGGGCAAACCTTCAGCCTTCACGGCCACCATCGCTGTGCCCGTTTCGCCACGTTTACCCCGCACCACAGCCAGCAAGCGGCCGTTGAAGAAACGCTGGTTCAGATCCTGCATACAGGTCCAATCCGTGGGATCGCCATTACAGAAGCCTGCCAAATCTGCAGGTCCTTCAATGGAGAACTGCACCTTACGGCTATCGGTAGGCACCACATTTCCTGCGGCATCCGTCAATGCCAATTCCACAAAGGCAAGATCACGTGCATCACCCACAATCGTGTTACGGTCCACGTCCGCAGTCACCGCAACAGGCACTCCGGTGGTGACACGCTTAGCGGCTGCCCACGGCTGACCATTCTTTTTCACCACCACTTCCACTGTGCCGGGTTCATACACCACCTCTTCCCATGTGAAGCGGTACTGATTCTTGCTCACTGCCAGCGAACGGTCTTTCTGGGTGAACGTGCCACCCTCGCCACGACGGCGTACACCTTGGCTCTTGCCATTGATGAAGAGTTCGGCTTCATCGCCACTGGTAAAGACCATCACCGGTGTGACACGGCCTTCATTCCCCTGCCAATTCCAATGCGGCAAGATGTGCGCCTGCGCTTTATCCGGATTCCACTGGCTCTGGTAGAGATAGTAGATATCTTTCGGGAAGCCCGCAAGGTCAATAATGCCGAAGTACGAACTGCGGCTCACGGCACGACTGCCCATAGCGGCATACTCACGCATAATCGCTTCACGCTGAGCCTGTGGCAGATGCTTGATGTTATTTTCAATTGAGGCGTCCTGATTGTACGGCGTAGGCTCACCAATATAGTCAAAACCTGTCCACACATACTCTCCGGCAAAATCCGGAGCCTTCGTCTGTGCGAACAATTCGGTATCCGGGCAGGTGCCCCAGTGTGTGCTGGCCAGACCATACGCACTCACCTGATGCGGCACTGCACCGGGTTTGAAATAACCGCCCCCTACACTCCAGTCCAAGGGGAAATTGTAGGTATCCCGAGTCCCTACGCACGAACACGTTTCCGAACCATAGAAAGGTTTATCGGGATGGGAGTCACGGAAGGCTGCATACAGGTGCGGCTTGTAGTTGAAACCATAGATATCCATCGTGTCAATAAAGCCATTCTTCCACGCATTCTGGTCATTACACCCCACCGTGTACGGACGCGTCAGGTCGTACTTGCGAATCTCATCACGCAAACCATAGCCGATACGGAAGTTCAGGTCATTCCAGGCCTGATTATCCTTGCTCATCGTCTGCTCCATGATTTCATTACCACCGCTCCAGGCAATAATGCTGGGGTGATTACGATCACGTTCCATGAAATTCTTGACATCCTTCTGCCACCATGTATCCCAGTAAATGTGGTAACCATTCACCTTCTCATACTTCTGACGTTTCCAGATATCAAAGAGTTCATCCACCACAAGAATACCATGCTTATCACAGAGGTCAAGCACTTCAGGTGCGGGCGGATTGTGCGTCATACGGATGGAATTACACCCCATCTCTTTGAGCTTTTCGATTTTACGCTCGTAAGCACGCGTATAGAACGCTGCACCGAGTGCGCCGAGATCGTGGTGTTCGCAGACGCCTTTGAGTTGCACACGTTTGCCATTCAGGAAGAAACCTTCCTTACGCCATGCAATACTCCGCACCCCAAAGGTTGTGGCATGCGTATCAATCTCCTTACCCTCCATTGCGATTGCAGTCTGCAATTGGTAGAGATTCGGCGTTTCACAACTCCACAAGCGCGGATTGGAAAGGCGTAATTCCTGTTCAACAACACGCTCCGTGCCGGGAGCAATCGTCACAGTTACCGCCTGAGCCGTCACGCCTTCAACTTGTTGATTCACCGTAATTTCAGCAGGGACAGCCCCCGTATTCGCCACCGTTGTCTGAATCTTAACCAGAGCCGAATCGTCCGTGATCTCCGGAGTCGTGACATAGGTCGGCCACTGCGTCAAATGCACCGGCCCCGTCTTCTCCAACCACACGTGGCGGTAGATGCCAGCACCGGGATACCAACGGGTTGACAGCGCCAGATTACTTGCCATCACTGCGACCAGATTGGATTGACCGGCCTTCAAATAAGGCGTAATATCCACCCGGAAAGAACTATAACCGTATGCCCACTCGCCAGCTTTCTGGCCATTCACATAGATTTGCGGACGGGACATTACGCCATCAAAATCCAAATACCAGCGATCCTTATCCGCATTGAAATCCGCCGGCACGTCGAACTGCTTGCGATACCAGCCCCAGCCCTTCCACGGCAGCTTGCCCGTTTCATTCGGCTCCTTTTCCAGAAAAGGACTTTCAATCGCCCAGTCATGCGGCAACTGAACAGCCTTATAACCCGTTTCATCAGCGTCCACTGCTGCGTGAACCAGATATCTGGGCTGATCGGGTTGAGCCGCAGAAGCCACTGTTAATGCACCGATATGCTGCGGTGCATCACTCCCGCAATACTTGAATTTCCAGCCAAAATCAAACGTTTCACGCGCACCGGCATAAGCCGTTGCCACACCGAACGCGACCGCAAAAGAAAAGAGATTTTTCAACAACATCGCCTCTAAATCCTTAAGGTTAATCCAATAAGACAAATTACAGGTGAA
Organism: Kiritimatiellia bacterium; assembly: GCA_017457555.1. Classification (GTDB taxonomy): domain Bacteria; phylum Verrucomicrobiota; class Kiritimatiellia; order RFP12; family DVOR01; genus Spyradenecus. Next base: position 6,384 of record JAFTHG010000168.1, read on the forward strand.
GCGTATCACATTCTATACATCGGAAACAAGCAGAAAAACGCTCCAGCCACCCCTGTGTATTATTGGACACACCGACCTACGAACCAAAAGCAAAAGAATGCCCTGCAACCTCATAGCATTCGTCAATATCCACAATTGACTCCATTCCTTTTGTAATAGGCACACGGCCGTCACCAGTGAAGAATTGACAATTACACATCGTGCAATGCCGCAAAATAGGAAAGTTTTAAGAAAAGAGCTATCAAAAAGGAAAGAAAAGAGCACATCACCCTACGCCCCGGCTTGGCAAGAATCTGCCGAGAGATGTGTCCTCACCCCGAAAATCACCTCCCCACCCTCCATTCACACCTCGCCAGAAAGATCATCGCCTCTGAACGTCTAAACGTTCTGCCGAGAGATGTGCCCTCACCCCGAAAATCAACGTTCCCCACTCACCGCCGAAGAAGCCTGCACGCTACAAACCTCTCACGCTTTCTCTCTGTCGCTCCGCTATGGAGATGATAGCACAGGTGGATGGTTCTGACAAATGACGTGGGTAAATGTGGGGGAAGTTATCAACAGGGTTAAGGCGAAAAATCGGCAATTTTGAGCCAAAATATCAGCGAAAAGGCGGGTCAATTTCAGCGACATTGAAGCGCAGTTTCGCTGAAATTGAGCAGCCGTTTCAGCGAAATTGGACTTATCAACAGGCACAATCGTGTTGATAACTCGGCTACCTTGCGCCCCGGAAGCCGCTGTAGAGGCGTTGATTTACGGCGGTTTTCAGCATAAATCCCTGCGCTTCAATGACTTATACAGAAAAACTCTTCTCTTCAAAAAAAGCCCTTTTGAGGGTAAAATGCGTCCCATCCGCCCCCAAACCCACGCCATCAAAAAAAGTTTTCAACAGGGGCAAAACCGACCTCAAAGAGCGAAAAAGCGCCAAACCTGCGTCAAGAAAGTGGCAAGTGCGCTCGCAAAACTCGCTTTTAGTGCCAAGTGACAGGTGGGCGGCTGCGCTACCGTTCTGCTGGAATTTTGCACTATTGGGGACGAGCCTGCCAAGTTCAATCGTTCCGCGGGGTAAGAAGAATACCGCACAACGAAAGATCTGTCAGAAAGGAAAGAAGATGATTTATCATCCTAAGCCTCAGGACGGCGCGCCAAAATGAAAAAGTCAGCAAATCCGTTATGTCCTTAGTAACAAAAAAACAACACCTCTTCCCTGTGAGGAAAGAGGTGTATTAAATCGTCAATCGCAGGAAAGATTATTCTTCTGCTGCAGCGAATTTAATTGGGCTGAAATATTTCGGCACGTGGAAGTTGAGTTCCGGGCTCTGCGGAAGCAACGTTCCCCAGTGCGAACGGCTGGAGCAGTCAGCGCACTTGCAGAAATTCCCCTGCCACGTCTGACCAGAGAGGTCACCAAGAGGGCCAAAGATGCCTTCCAGATAGGAGCGTGGAATACGCACAATCATCCACCAATCCACCTCATCTGGTGTCTCAGGGTCAATCACCTGAGGGAGATTACCCTTTGCCGTCAGTTTGCGGATAGCGTCCTTGGAGATATATTCGAAGTCTGCAAAGCCACCCGGTGCACGTGTCCAGTTGCGAATGTGCGACGAATGGATGCAACCTCCGGCATTGATTTCAATGTTGATATAGCCCTTTTCAATCTTCAAGGGCTGAAGGAAAGCTTCCACGCAAGCATCCTCACACACCATAGAGTTGATTGCCGTGTGAACAATGCGGACGTAGCGATCTTTCACCTGCCAGCACAACATAATGTCATTACCATCATGCAATGCGCGTAAGGTGGTCGCGGGATGGTGCTCGGAGCTCTTTTCATGCCAATAAGCATAGTCCCCGACTTGCGCCTTCTGCCAAATGGGGTCTTCCGGGTCAAAGTCAGGCAAACGGGAGACCTTGTTAATTGTGTAGTCTGTGAGCATTATGCATCTCCTTGATTAATCAAAAACATTGGGGTAATTGTGATTCGGATTCAGGTAATAATCCGTGCATCCGTAAAATTGGTCCGCATCACCGACGGCATTTTTCAGGCGGAATAATTCGTCCTTCAGCGCGGCAACAATCTTTTGATAGGCAGGATCGTTGTAACAGTTGGTCAACTCTTCCGGATCCGTCTGCAGGTCAAAGAGTTCCCACTCGCCCACCTTGTAATAACTGATGAGTTTATAACGCTTGGTACGAACGCCATAGTGTGCCGGCGTGGCATGTTCACCACCCTGAATGTAATAGCGGTAATAGAAACTCTTACGCCAATCGGCCGGAGTGCCGGCTGAGGTTAAATTCGGCAAGAAACTACGCCCTTGCCATTCCGGATTAGGCGGAACGCCACCCACATCAGCAAAGAAAGCGGCAAAGTCAACATTGGTAATCAAATCTTCATTGACAGTACCGGGCTTGATCTGTGCCGGCCAACGCACCAAGAAGGGCATCTTGAGCGATTCTTCCATCATAAAGCGCTTATCGTAAAGACCATGATCACCAAGGAAGAAGCCCTGATCTGCAGTATAGATCACGATTGTGTCCTGATCAATACCCTTGGCCTTCAAGTAGTCCAACATATCTGCCACGCTGTCGTCCACGCTCTGAACACATCCCAGATAGTCCTGCATATAACGCAAGTACGAGAGTTTTATACGTTCACGACGGCGACGTTCACGTTCGGCGGCATCTAATGTAGAATCATCACGGATTTCCTTCGGCCAACGGTTGGAGGATTCTCCAGTCTTGTACTGCTGCGGATCAACTCCCGGGAACGCCCCGCTCTGGCTGAAGTATTCAGTCAACTTCAAGTCCGCTTCAATTCGCATATGGTGCTCTAACGTCATCGCGGTGCGCGTAATCGGTGTCGCACGGCCCTTGTAATCATCAAAAATCGTATCCGGGAGTGGAATATCTTCCAGCGTCATTGCTCGAAACTTTGCCCGATACTTATCCGAGGGCAGCCAATTACGGTGCGGTGCTTTGTGCAACATTAGCACGCAGAAGGGTTTATCCTGTGCAACAGCCTCATCAATGACGCACTGCGTCACCTTGGTTAAATTCTCTGTCGCATACTCACCTTTAAAGGTCAGACGATTCCCCTGCAAGTGATCTTCCACACCCACCGGGCACTTTTCAGCCTTTGTAAAGAAGAATGGATCAAAGTAAGCACCTTGCCCCTGATAGATTGCCCACCGATCCCAATCGCTGTCGCGAACCGTGTGGGGGCCACCCATGTGCCATTTACCGAGCACTGCCGTGTAATATCCAGCCTCACGCATCGTGCCACCGACAGTTTTCAACTTCGGCGAAATATCATTAAAGACCGGCACACCATTCTTGCAACTGTACATCCCAGAAAGAATACAGGCACGGGATGGTGTACAAATGGAATTGGTTACAAAGACATCCTGGCACAACACACCTTCCTGTGCCAAGCGATCAATCCCGGGCGTTTTATTGATTCGGGAGCCATACGCACTGATTGCATGTGCAGCATGGTCATCCGTCATGATAAAGAGAATATTAGGACGCTTTTTGCCTGTTTCTGCCGTTGCAGCGGCAAAAGCCTGTCCTGTTGCAACTGCGGCCAAGCCACATCCGGCAGCCTTTAAGAATGTTCTACGATTTGTCATGCTATCCTCATCTCTTAAAGATTCTGCAAGTACCGTATTCAAATCTACTTAATAGAATAACAGAACACGCTTATAAATGCCACGATTTAATCGTTTTTAAGCAAAAAAAGCGATGCAATGACCATTTCGCCACGTTATTTAAGACATGAACGTAACGCTTTTTGCTAAACTGCTACAGAGGAGTCTGCTATGAATACATCACCTGTACACGTCTGCTACCATTCCTTATCGGTCACAATCGCACTGGACAAACCGGGATTCCCGGAACTTACGGTTTCTCGGGATGGTATTCCTTACTTCCGCCTTCAAACAGGTATGGTTTTTGACCGTCCTACAACCAACCTACGTACAACTCCAAGCCTCATTGAACATACGTTTACGCTTTCGCTTGAAACACCACATTACACCAAACGCTCACACTGCACACTTGAAATCCATGAAGCGACGCTTGATTTTGGAGAACTTGTACTTCATTTACACCTTTCAGATCAAGGTTTTGCATATCGGTGGCAAACGCGCTTTGATTACGCGACAACCATTCTTGATGAAACCTTTGACCTCACCCTTTTGGGGCATCCTTCCTGTCTTTATGCCCACCACAATCTACCGCATTGTGATGATCCATTCCAAAACAGTTGGGAATCTGTTCACCACTTCACCCCTCTAAAGGCAATTACACCCCGAAAACTCATTTACCTTCCTATTACATTCTGTTATCCCTCAGCTGCGATGAGTTTTACAGAGGCAGAACTGATTGATTATCCCGGCCTCAATCTTCAAAAAACACCTCATCATCCGCAATTCACCTCTCTACTTGCCCGTGCGGCAAAACATGTTGATGCATCCAACCGGCGCAATGCCTTTGTCTTGGAACGTCACGCCTACCTTGTCCAAACAAATGGTCGCCGTTACTTCCCATGGCGCATCTGTATGATGGCGGACGCTGTTGCCAAACTTTATGAGAATGACCTCCCTTATCTGCTCTCCCACCCTGCAGAAGAAGATTTCAAGTGGGTCCGCCCCGGGCGTGTTGCATGGGAATGGTGGAATGCGTGGGGGCTGGAAAAGGTGGCATTTACCCCCGGCGTCAACACTGCAACCTATAAAGTCTATATTGATTTTGCCCACACCTTTAATCTGCCCTATGTAATTCTTGACGAAGGATGGGCACAACAGCTTGACATCACAAAGATTATTCCGGAAATCGACCTGCCAGAATTGATTCGTTATGCCGCTCAACGCCATGTTCAACTTATTTTATGGGCTTCATGGCCGCAACTGATAGATTGTC
>JAFTHG010000020.1 GCA_017457555.1 Kiritimatiellia bacterium
GTCGTGCCAGCCCAAGGGGTGTCAGCGGATTTGCTGGCAAAGGCTTCCGGGTCTACAATCCATTCGTCATCAAGAGCTAAGATGGCGATTTCTGCTGGTTGTCCAGCTTGGAGTGTCGGTGGTGTCAACCCAATCAACCGATTGGGATTGGTAATCCAGTAAGCGGCCCATGTCAAAGGCGGCATGCCGCATTGCCGCACCATGACATCCCACGAAACGCCAACAGCCGTTTCTAAGCCGATAATCCCAAAGGGCGCCATGCCGAAGCCTCGTCCCTTTGACATCCGAGTGTGGGGCGCATGGTCTGTTGCGAAGAGGGTGAGGGTGCCATCCAGAAGCCCCTCACGGAGCGCAATAACGTCCTCTCGTGTGCCAAGAGGGGGATTCATGCGCCAGTTGCCATTATCTCCCGGAATATCCTCTGCTGCGAGGGCTAAATGGTGAGGCGTTACCTCTGCAGTGACCGGCAAACCTTCAGCCTGAGCCTCACGGATGAGGGCTACGCTACCCGCACAGGAGAGGTGCTGAATATGCAGGGCACATCCGGTCTCGCGACAACGGTTAATATCATCACGTACAGCTTCAATTTCGGCTTCTGCCGGAAAGATGGGTAAATCGAATTGGCGCGCAGTGGGGCAATCGCGGATGACGCCACCCTTTTGAATGTCCGGACGGACAGCATGGTCCATGACCACCTTTCCGAGTTTACGCGCCTGTGTCATGACCGCATGCATCACCTCTGGTTTGGCGACCATCGCACCGTCATCGGTGAAGCAACTGGCTCCAGCTGCTGCGAGGGTTTCCAAGTCGGCGCACACTTCACCGGCACGACTGGCGGTACAACAAGCTGAGGGATAAATGCTGACGACTGTTTGCTTTGCCAGAATCTGTTGGAGCAGTTGTGGAGAGTCTGTAGCCGGGCTGGTGTTGGGCATCGTAACGACACGGGTAAACCCTCCATTTGCCGCAGCTTCACTGCCACTGGCAATATCTTCTGCCTCGGTTAAACCCGGTTCACGGAAGTGGACGTGTACATCGCACAGCCCCGGAACAAGTGTTAAACCCGGGCGGTCAATGACAATCATTTCGTCTGGATCGGGAAGCGGATTGGGCACAGGGGCGATCATCCCATCAGCGGTAATGAAAAAGGCACCGACCTCATCTTGTCCTGTTGTGGGGTCAAGAAGCCGTGCCGAAGGGATGTAAATGGCCTTTTGTGTCGGGGATGACATGGTGGATTCCTTTCGGATAGTGTTCAAGGCGTGGATGTGGTCAGTGCGGAGGTTACGGTGCGAAGGGCTTCATCGAGAGCGATCAGGTCTGCTTCATGAATGCCTTTTTGCTTGCCACGGGCCACGGTAAAACGATTGAGTGCTTCTGTCAGTGGAGCCAACACTTCCGGCCGCTGTTGCCGCTTGGCTTCTGCGGTCAGAATGCGAATCTTCTCGTAGGTCTCAATACCATTCCGCATGGCGACCAAACGTAAGGAGAGACGATCCCCGGGATACATCAAAGCGGTGTCGCCCGTTGGGAGGCGGACGTGATCCACAGATTGAAAGGGATTGGCTTCCCAAGAATGAAAGGCCCAGCGTAGCATTCCATCAAGACCATAGTGTGCTGCCATGGGAATCAACCATTCCGATTCCGCGAGGTCTGAAAACATCAGCATATTGGGGCGTATGGGGTGCAAACAAGTATAGAATGTGGTGGTGCGCCCCTGTGCTTTGCGTTCGGGAAGTTCTGCAATAAGTTTTTCGCAGTGGTCATAAGCATAGGACACATCCTGAAAATTACGGTTAATATTACTCGGATGGTCGCACGCTGCCACGATTTTGAGCATTGGTGCGTATTTTTGCACGAGTGCAAGCGTCGGTTTTAAAAGATTGTCGGGACGCTCATCCATAGCAATACGAGTAATTTCCAGCCATCCCTTGGTCTTTAAATGTTCTACAAAAGCGGTTAGGAAAGGCCCCCAAAAGGCTTCGTATTCAGGTGTTCCCGGGACGAGTTTGGGTTTCACGGTACGCCGAGTCGCCGCATCAAAGTAGGGGAAGGTAAGCGTCCATGGAATCATCGTATAACAGTTGATGGTAGCCTGTTTCATGCCAATGGTATCCCGTGCAAAGGAAACCCATGTGTCAAAGGCACTGTAGTCATACGTCCATGTGCCGTCAGTTTGCTTTGTGACGGTAATCATTGAGCGGAATCGGTCGTGTGTCTGCTCTTGCCACGCCTCATCAATAAGGGTGCAGGTAATGGTTTTTTGTCCCATGTCCGCCAATGCTTCCATTTGAGGACGGAGCATCATCAGATGTTCGGGTGACCACATTGGAACATCGTGCCACCGTGCTACAGGATCCGGATGTTGCCAAATATCCAGATGAAATGCCCATGCCGCAGGCGGGGGGAGTGTGAGCGTGGCGACATCAATAGTAACAGGAAGCGTGAAAAGGGTACCATTAACCGTGATTTGTAATGTGTCTGTCAGCGTGGGACCACTGGTTTTAGGAATACGATAGGTGATCAATAATGGGCGCACTACGCCCGGTAAAGGATATTCTGGCAGGCGGTCAACAATGTCCGGCACCAGAACGCCTTTCCCTGTGGTGTAGCGAATCAAACGGATATCAGCCAATCCGGAGGTGCTGGTGGCTGTCAAAGATTGAATCCCTGCAGGTGCGTCAACGAGTACTTGCGCCTGAACAGTTTCGCCTCGCCAACCATCCAACCGGATGGCGTTGGAGACTGGTTCAATGCCCGTAAGGCGGTCGCGATCAAAGCGTTGGCGGAGAGAAACAGGGAAGACGCGCATGCCATAGTTTGCTGGCGTAACCGCCGATGGCGCAAGGGGCGTTCCCGTGGGTTCATAGGGAGGATGGTGCCCCGGATCAGCACAGAGTGTTGTGCCGATGGTACAACAGAGCAATGCGAAGAGGAGGGAATGATTCATAGACTAAACCTTTTTTGTAGGATAAGAGGAGAGAGCTTGTGCGAGTAGCGTGCCATTCGACAAGAGAATACGGTGTAA
>JAFTHG010000169.1 GCA_017457555.1 Kiritimatiellia bacterium
CAACAATCCGCTCAATCATTGCCGCTAATTTTGACAATGCCACCTGTTGACACCATGTGTTACGAATCGGAAGGTCTGACAATTCCGCCCGGAAACCATACCGGCGAAAATGCCATTGTTGATAAGATTCCACGTCTTCTGCATCTGCATAGTAGGCGGCTTTTTCGCTTAAAGCGAGCCATGCTTCCACCTGTTGAATATCCGCTTGCACCTCAGCCGATTGTCGATGAGGACAAACCGTTTCCAAATAGTCTGCCATTAAGCACAATAATGCTTTTAGTGTTGCAAGGTTTTCTGCACATTGCAGATCTGTTTCGGGAGAAGCGATACGTTCCCACAGCGTTTTCATCTGCGGAACAAAGGACGAACTATCACAGCCAAGCTGCTGCTTTCTCAGGATTTCTCCACTCCGATCCCGTACGGGTCCATTCAACATCCACCCAACGCATCGCTTCGGCAGCGGTTCTAATGCAGATCGTGAAGGCACCATCTTAACCCATGCAACACCTTCCGGAGGTGGAAGTGGCGAGATCACAACAATCCGCTCCTGTGGTAAATCCCACGGGAAACCTTCCGGAAGTCCTCCATCTTCTGCAAAAATGAACCATTCACTTGTGGCTGCTGCACACATTCCCTCAAAGATTGCCTTGGCTTCCGCAGCATTTTGTGGCGGTTTCACCGTAAAGTAACGATCCTTAAATCTCCAATTGGCACTCTCTTTCAGAATACGATAGTACACGGCCGCCACCTCTGCGAAGGAATGCGTCCCCCGTGGAAGCGTTTTGGGCACCCCTGTAAATGCCGGCAACAAGACGTTTTTATCAAAATCATACGCATCAAACAAATGGTCATTCTGTTGGCGCATGGTTTGTGGCACAAAGGCTTCCGGTGGCAAATCTGCATCTGCTAACCACAAATCCATCCAAATCGGATGTGGCAAATCGTTTGCGTGATAGGGCATATTCAAGTTCGCTAATACAGCCGACCACACCCCATTCACACCGCTAACGTTCGGAAAATAAGTTGACATCTCATCTTTACAGATGTCCCGAGGAGAACAGAACGAACTGATTTCTGCCAATGCCTGCAACGACAAGCGCATACGTATCGCATGATGAGCCGTCCGATTGATCTTCACCTCTTCTTGCATAATATAATCATAGGCAGGCATACCTTCAATCAGCAACGCTTCAGCCAAAGCTGTCCCACGCCAGAGCCGCACGTTCAATTGGGCAAAGTGTGCACCCTGTGCCACCGCGTCTTCAATACGCGCTGCATAGCGTTCATCACAATAGTACCGTAAGTAATCCCGAGGAAGATCTTTTAACGCTTCCGGCAATGCATTTGGCGTTAATTGCACATACTTCCCTGCAAGCAGATCCCGTGGGTCACCAACGGTCACCGCTACCGGGAACACTTCCCCATACGTCATCACCAATACGTATTTGAGTAAAAGCCACCCCGGCACAATCACCTGCAATACAGCGATTAAAAGACTGCCAATTAACAAACCTTTCCTAATGCGACTACACAGCGGTTTCGGAAAAATGCCAATTTCCGGCAATGCGACATCCTGATTCATTGCATGAAAACGCTGACACACCCACGTTCGCAGTCTGGCGAACATACAATTTAATACCAACAGAAGGGACCCGCCAATGACAAATATCACCCCAGTCAACATTAGTTTCGCCGCATAGTTTTCGAACAACAGAAAGCTCATGACGAGTAAGTAAACCAAGGCACTATTTGCAATATACCGCGAACCACGCATCAAGCCTACGAACAGGAGTATCATTGAACCGAACAAAACAATACAATCGCCCGTGACACCCAAATGGCCGAAACACAATGTCAGTGGCACCAAAAGAAGCACCATCGCATTTGAAAATAGAACCCACCGATATAACAACAGAAGCACCACCATAAAAGCAATACCGTATGGCCACCCATCCGGCAAATCGAAACGCGCACCTAAAAGAAGAAAGCCTACAGTAAGTGTTCCACAGAATGTTAACGATTTTTGACACGCATTCTCACCTTGTTCCAACCACATCCATAACACTTGAAGCAAGGAATTGCCCAAAACCAAAACACCTAATGGCCGCACGCCCAAAATCTCCGCCAGCAGGAGTAATAGAATTTCAAAATAAAACAGTACGACTCCTGTAGCAATCCACCGAACCCACCACCCCCGACATCCCGAAAGGCGAAAACACGTTAACATGCGCGGTGCAACGAAGGATCCCCCTATTCCAAGCACCACAAACCGCTTAAGGTCCTCCGATATTGCGAACCTTTCAGGTATATCTCCAGCACAGAGAGCAAACAGAAATATC
>JAFTHG010000170.1 GCA_017457555.1 Kiritimatiellia bacterium
TGATTGCGGGCTCCCTAACAGAAAACTAACACTTTTTGGGAGGGTAAAAAGAGTCGTAAATATCAAAAACTTTAAAAATTGCGCATGGAGCAGAGCCAGAAATTGACCCCAAATGATGAAATCGCGTCGCTCTTTTTACGACAAACGACGGGCTTTGCCCGAACCCAAAGGATTCGGCTGACTGCCACTTTGTAGTGTTTGATACTTATTTTGATATCGAAACCGGGAGTGTTGCCCGTTTCACGCACTTCACCTCCATCTACAATCTGCCGCCTAAAAGCGAGCATTGCGAGCGCACTCGCCACTGAGGCGTAGCCACCCTGACGCAGGTTTGGCGGTTTTTTGCTTTTGGATATCGGTGTTGGGCCTGTTGAAAACTTTTTTTGATAGCGCGTGTTTTAAGGTGGATGGGGCAATGTTTAGCCCTCAAAAGAGCCCTTTTGGGAGTGTTTCACTTTTTGGTTTAAGTCTTTGAATCACAGTGAGTTATGCTGAAAATTGCCCGAAATGAACCCGTCTACAGCAGCTTCCTGATGCCAAAGTGACCGACTTATTAACACAATTTAGCCTGTTAATAACTCCAATTTCGCTGAAACTGCTGCTCAATTTTGTATTTTGCAGGGCGGGATGAGAAAAGTTGAAGCGTTTATGAGACAAAGTGAAGCCCTCGGTGTGAGCCGGGGGCTTTTTGCAGGGAGGTTGCAGGGGTGTTGTGAGGTGGTTGCAAGTTAGAGTTCGAACGTGCGGGAGAAGGTGCCAGAGAGGTAGGTCTCTGAGTAGATGGTCGCACCATTCTTTTTGATGGTGACATCATAGACGTGCTCAGCCACTTGGCAGTTAAAGCGCACGCGGAAGAGTTTGGGGAGGACGGCGATTTTCTTATCGGCATAGAGCGGCATATTCGAGCCTGAACCACCGCTTTCCCATGCGAGCGTCTTACTCACGCTTAGCGCGGTAGTCACAGAGACTGATTTAGCGCTTTCGCTCTCGCCCACCTTGTGAATCGCCCAAGTAATGGTGTGACCGCTGTCTCGGTAGGTCGCGGAGATGGCGATGGTGGCCGAAGTGCTTGCTGCGCCCGCGTCTCCATAAAGAATCGCACCATATCGGTCGCAGAGAATTGCCCCTGTGGAAGTGCCACCCGTTGAACCAAAGGCGCAGGAGAGCGTGCAGCTGGTTTCGGCTTTGATTGTGGCAGGGTTTGACCACCGATCTACGACGATGCCATCCTTGGTCCATCCGCTAAAGGCATCGATATTGAAGGATGAGGCGGTGAGGACTACGGTGACGCCACCTGTGCCATCTTCATAAGAGAGCGCGAGGGACTTATTGGCGCCTGCGCTCACCGTGCCAGAGGCAATCTGCACGCCATTATTTCCGCAGACATACTGAATTGCCGACTGCGAAGGCGCCACGATTTTAACGGTGACGGCAGCCTTGAAATTGTATTGGACATAAGCTACCTTATAGCCCGATTCATAGAAGGTGAAGTGATACCAACCGCTATTCTGATTATAACCATAATCTGCGGATGAGACATTGTAGAACTGTTTTAGCGCGGCCACGTCCACCCATTTCTTCTGAGTAGGATAATAGGCCACAGGCTTTGTGTAGTCAGGTGTGCCGTTTGTAACTATAAGGCCAAGTTTCGTAAACGTGCTAAGCCTTGCATCGCCGGGGATCGAGACTAACACAAAGACCGTATTACCATAAGTGTCAACCGCCTGCCCATTGCTAACGGTATCAACTCGTTGACCAGTCTCAATCGTTTCGCCGGTGTATTTGGGAAAGTTGACCGATGTTTCTTGCCACAGCAAATCAGTCGCGCCGGAGGCTTCCGCAATCGTAAAATTAGCCATTAACTATGCTCTCCGGAGTGCGGGGTGGCGGTGAAGACCTCTTCGGTTGTTTCGGTGCCAAGAGAGGTGAAGTAACCCGTGACGGTGCGCTTTGTGTAGGTGAGCTTGTGGGTGGATGCGTTGTAAGAGACACTGGTCACCACA
>JAFTHG010000171.1 GCA_017457555.1 Kiritimatiellia bacterium
CTTGTCGAGTCAAGGAGCAACGCGACTGACAATGGGAGGGGGTTTATTTTAAGATTGGGTGAAATTTTTTATCTGCCGGTGAGGTGGTTGTGTTATACTCAACGTGTCGTGTTCGTCGGACGTTCCTTTGTGTCGAAAGGGGGATGGATTATGGTGCCACAGTGGTTTATTGAAGCGAAGCGGGATGGGAAGGCACATTCTGAAGGTGATTTGCGGACGTGGATTCATGCAGTCACGGATGGTTCCCTACCCGATTATCAGATTTCTGCCTGGTTAATGGCGGTTTATCTCAATGGTATGACCGATGAGGAGATTGCTATTTTGACGGATGCGATGTTGCACTCCGGCGAGACCATTACGTTTCAATTGGACCGCCCAACGGTTGATAAGCATTCTACGGGCGGAATCGGTGATAAGATTTCGATTCCTTTGGCACCATTGTGCGCGGCGATGGGGATGGCGGTACCAATGATTTCTGGCCGGGGGCTTGGCATTACGGGTGGAACGTTGGATAAACTGGAGAGTATTTCAGGTTTTAATGTGCGGTTGCCAATTCCTGCCTTTAAGCGTCTGACGGATTCGGTGGGGTGTTGTATGATTGGGCAAACCGACACTTTGGCACCGGCCGATCGCCGACTTTATGCTTTGCGCGATGTCACGGGGACTGTGCCAAGTATCCCCTTAATTACGGCATCCATTATGAGTAAAAAGTTAGCTGAGGGTGCCGAAACGCTTCTCTTTGACGTAAAATTTGGAAGTGGGGCGTTTATGAAGACGCAAGCGGCAGCAAAGGATTTGGCGCACCATCTCATCCAGACGGGGGAACGTCTGGGTCGGAAGTGCCGTGCACTGATTACCGACATGAACCAACCTTTGGGACGCACGGTGGGCAACGCCTTGGAAGTGCGTGAGTCTTTGGCGATTCTGGCGGGTGACGGGCCGGAGGATGTACGCCAATTAACCTTGGCCGAAGCGGCGCATTTGGCCCATGCTTCCGGGCTCTGTCAGACGTTGGCAGCGGCCGAAGATTTAGCAAAGGTCACGCTGGATAGTGGCAAGGCGATGGCGAAATTCCGCGAAATGTGCGAAGCGCAAGGCGGCGACCCGGACGCACCGCTTCCCAAAGCGACGCATTGCGAAACCATTGTAGCGCTGGAAAGTGGCACGGTTGAATGGGTTGATGCGGAGAAAATTGGACGCGCAGCTCTGATATTGGGAGCCGGCCGCTTGACGGTCAGTGCATCTCCCGATTTAGCTGTAGGGATTGATGAACTTGTTCAACAAGGCGAACCGATTGCTGCTGGAGCCCCACTCTGCCGGCTCCACGCCAATCGGTTGGAGTGCATTGAACCCGCACGCCAGTTGGTGCAAGAAGCAATTCGCATTACACAGAGCCCCGTTATGCCACGCTCCCTGATTACAGAAGTCCTCTCCTGCTGACGCAAGAAACTGCACTTTTAAATTATTTTTAACAAAATGCTGATTTTAGTGGATTTTCTTAAATCGTTTTGTTATCATTACAGTATTGAAACAACTTAAAAAGGAGTGAGACAATGACCTACGTTTGCCAAGTATGTGGTTACGTTTATGATCCGGCTGAAAATGACGGCATCCCGTTTGAACAACTTCCAGATGATTGGACTTGCCCGACCTGCGGAGTTGGCAAGTCTGATTTCGCAGCGGTCTAAGCGATTGCCACATCAAACAAAAGAGCCTTGCCGAAAGCAAGGCTCTTTTATTTTTAGTATTAGCGCAAGGGCTTATTCAGCGCGGATGCGATCCCATGCCTTGATGTAACGGATGTTTTCATCGCCCAAGTCACGAAGCGGCGTGCAACGTGCACGCACATCTTCTGGAATCGTGAAGGCGGGATTGCTACGGAGTTTCTCATCTACCAATTTAACGGCCTCAGTATGAGGCGTCACATACATGATCTCATCCATGTTAGCCGCAGCGATCTCCGGCCGATACATGAAGTTGATGAAAGCATGGGCCAACGTGGGATTTGCCGCATTCTTATGAATGACAAAGTTATCAAATGTCACGGTAGATCCTTCTTCAGGAATCACAAACGCAACGGTTGGCTTCTCCATGGACACTTGAAGCATATCGCCACTGTAGGTTTGGATTAGGAAGAATTCACCCGAAGCCAATGCACGCTTGGCATCATCCACTTCGAATTTGGCAATATTCTGTTTCCACGTCTTGACTAATGCGACAGCGGCCTCGATATGCTCAGGATTGGTGGAATTCACATCGTGACCAAGAGTCTTCAAGGCACAGCCCATCACCTCACGCTGGTCATTCAGCAAGGAGCAACGGCGATGAATGTCGGTACGTTCAAACATGTGCCATGTGGGCTTGAAGTCGGTGATACGCGTGGTTTCATAGCCAATGCCCGTGAAACTCACGAAGTAAGGCACCGAGTACTGCAATTCCGGGTCTAACGAAAGTGCTGCATAGGAGCGATCGTAGTACTGGGTAACATTCGGCAACTGGGTCAAATCCATTGGTGCCAACATCTCTTGCGATTGCATCAGTTTGGCCATATAAGAAGACGGCACAAGGATGTCATAGCCGCTTGCGCCTGCTTTTAACTTGGCATACATTGCTTCATTGGAGTCAAAAACGTCAATTTGGACTTCGCAATTAAACTCTTTTTCGAAGCGACGCAACACATCATCCGAGATATAATCACCCCAATTGTAGATGTGCAACGTTTCTTTCGGCTCGCCACATGCTGTAAGACAAAGCAGTGACAGGATGGGGAAGACCACCGAAACGACCTTCATCAATGTGCGTTTTTTCATTTTTTCGTATCCTTTTTATCGGTGAGTAACCGTTGCGTAATGAAGACCAAGATAAAGGTCATCAACAGAAAGATTACGGAAAGGGCATTAATGACCGCTGGTGTGCCACGGCGCATGGCGCTCTGAATATAGATAGGTAACGTGGTGTCGCCTGCGCCCTTCACGAAGAAGGTAATCACAAAATCATCAATTGAGAGCGTAAAGGCGAAGAGAGCCCCAGCGATAATGCCCGGCGAAATAATCGGAAGCGTCACCCGGAAGAAGGTGTAGAGCCCCCCTGCTCCAAGATCTTGCGCGGCTTCAATCATTGAACGATCAAATTCCTGCAACCGTCCAAGGACCACCATCGTCACATAACTGAGACAGAATGTGATATGTGCAATGACGATTGTCGTCATACCCAGTCCGCACTCAATCCCAAAGGTACGCCGTATCCACTCTCCAAAGGTAGACAAGACGGTCACAAAGAGTAAGAGCAAGCCGATACCTTGTAAAATATCAGGCACCACCAATGGCGTATGCACTAACGCAGAATAGATGCTTTTAAAGCGGCTCTTACTGCGATGTAAAGCCAAAGCGGCAAGCGTGCCAAGCAATGTTGATGCGACTGTAGCAATTAATGCAATAATCAACGTATTGACTAATGCTTCCCAAATAGCACGATCCTGAAAGAGGCGTTCATACCACTTCAAGGAAAAACCCGTCCAAGCACCGCCATACTTACTCGCATTAAACGATGCGACAGCGACCAAAATCAACGGGGTATAGAGGAAAATGAGCGTTAAGAGCGTGACGCAAAAAGGGAAACGGCTCCGGCGATTACATCCGCGCATTAGACGTTCTCCTGTTCAGCCTTCCGGCTTTTCAATTTACGAATCCAGATGGTGCCCACCAATGGCAAGAAGACCGCCAGCATCAAGAGGGCTGATAATGCACTCGCATGTGGCAAGTTACGATCCACGAAGACGCGTTGTGCAATCTTATCACCCACCAATTCACTGGTTGGGCCGCCGACCAAATCCGGAATCAAGTAGGCGCCAAACGCAGGAATCAAGACCACCATCACGGCCGTCCAGACACCTTTTAGAATCCCGGGGAAGAAAACACGACGAAACGCATGAAACGAACCTGCACCCAGATCTTTTGCCGCATCCAACAACGAAAAGTCAAACTTTTCTGCCACAGCATAGATTGGTAAGACCGCGAATGGAATGTAGGTATAAATCATCACGGTCAATACAGCCCATTGATTATAGAGCAATACCGTTGATTCATCTGCCAAACCAATCAAGACTAAAAGATGCTTGAAAATGCCATCCGAGTGTAAAAACACACGCCAGGCATAGATACGAATCAAGAAATTCGTCCAGAAGGGCACAATAATCAACATCAAAAAGACGTTGCGTAATTGCGAAGACATCCGCGACAAGTAATAACTAATCGGAATAGCGACTGCGATACAAACAATGGTTGAAACAATTCCCAGCCAAAACGTGCGCCATATAATCGCAGGATAATTGGGATTGCCAAGTTCTTTCAAGGTCGACAGCGTCCACCCTGAAGCGATACCGCCTGCCGAATCGACCGGTTTGAACGCCAAGAAAAAGACAATCAGAACAGGGAGTGCATAAAAGAGCACTAACCACACAAAGGTTGGCAAGCCGACAAAAAAGTTGGACGCTTTTTTGAAGAACATGGCATTGTCCCCCTACTTAGAGATCCGGCAACACGCGGAGATGTTCATCAGCTTCGGCGTAACGATCCAGCATATACGCATTGTCTGCCTCAAAGCGTAACCAAACATCATCACCCCACGTAATGCGGCGTTCATCCAGGGCATAACCGTAGTGCTGTTTCACCACAGCAACGCGCCAATCATTAACACGAACCCAATAACGTGTGTGCGCACCGAGATAAATCACATCTTCGACCTTGCCTTGCAGCAAATTTGTCCGTGGATTCACGTGTTCCGGGCGTTCATGCGAAATCATAAACTTCTCCGGGCGGATGCTGATATGGACACTTCCTCCAACAGGAACTTTTTTATCGTTGTAGAGGCGCAATGTCGGGAAATCTTCAATTTCCAGGTCGCAATAATCACCTTCCGTCCGGCTCACGACACCTGGGAAAAAGTTTGTATCACCAATAAAGGCCGCGACAAAACTCGTCTTAGGCGCTTCATAAAGTTCGGGAGGCGTGCCAATTTGCTCAACATGACCACCGCGCAACACCGCAATATGATCACTGATACTCATTGCTTCCTGTTGGTCATGCGTCACAAAAAGGAACGTAATCCCAACGTCATCATGCAAGGTATCCAATTCAATCAACATACGCTGACGCAATTTAAGGTCAAGCGCAGCAAGCGGTTCATCCAACAAGAGCACCTTGGGACGATTAATCAAGGCTCGTGCGATCGCAACACGTTGGCGTTGACCACCAGAGAGTTGGCCCGGCTTGCGGTTCTCAAATCCAGACAACTGTACCAAGTCCAAGTACTTTGGCACTTCCTTAACAATCTTTTCTGGAGCAACACCACTCGCTTTCAAACCAAAAGCAATGTTTTCCCACACACTCATATGTGGAAACAATGCATAGTTCTGAAAAACGGTACGAACTTCTCGACGATTGGGTGGTAAGTTGGTTATATCAACACCATCAAGAATCACACGCCCGGAATCAGGCTTTTCGAAGCCTCCGCAAATCCGAAGCAGCGTTGTCTTACCACAACCGCTCGGTCCCAGCAAGGAGAAAACCTCTCCCGCTCCAATTGAAAGGGTCACATTATCCAATATGGTATTATTCCCATACCGCTTGGTAAC
>JAFTHG010000172.1 GCA_017457555.1 Kiritimatiellia bacterium
ATTTTGACAATATGCGAAAGCGTCAGGCACGCGAGCTGGAAGAGCGCACAGCGCGCGCCAATGAACGTTTGCTGAATGCGATGATTCCAGTGTATGACCACTTTGAAATGGCACTGGCCGCCGCACAGGAAGACTCCCCCTTTGTGCAGGGCGTCCAGATGATTGCCGGAGAATTCCGCAAGGTGTTGGAGTAATCCGGTGCAGAAATGATTGATGCCGCAGTCGGCACCACCTTTAACCCCATGGAACACGAAGCCCTCTCGATGCTGCCGCACGCAGAAATCGCACAGGGATGCGTGGTGAACCAGTTCCGCAAGGGGTGGAAGCTCGGCGGCAAGATTGTACGCCCGGCACAGGTGATTGTTTCTTCCGGAGCACCGGCACCGGAGGCCGCGCCTGAAACTGCTGCACAGGAGGATTAACAATTATGGCCGCCAAGCGTGACTACTATGAGGTTCTCGGCGTTGAGAAAAGCGCCGATGCCGAGGCCATTAAGAAGGCCTACCGCAAACTGGCAATGAAGTATCACCCTGATCGCAATCAAGGTGATAAGGAAGCAGAAGAGAAGTTCAAGGAAGCTTCGGAAGCTTACGAAGTGCTGTCGGATGACTCCAAGCGCCGGATGTATGACCAGTATGGTCACGAAGGTATGAAGAATGCCTTTGGTGGCGGCGGATTCAACTTTGACCGTGACTTCACTCACGGCGCCGATTTGAGCGACATCCTCAACCAGTTCTTCGGGGGTGGCTTCGGCGGTGGATTCGGTTTTGGCGGCGGTGGCCGCCGGAGAGATCCCAATGCTCCCCAACGTGGTGAAGACACCGAAATGCGGATCCGCCTGAGTTTCGAAGATGCGCTCTTCGGCATTGAGAAAGAAGTCCGCATCCATGCAGCCGTGGCGTGCCCGGAGTGCAATGGTTCCGGTGCCGAGAAGGGTTCTTCCCGCACGACGTGTAAGCACTGTGGCGGCGCGGGCTCAATCCGTCAGCAGGGCGGTTTCTTTGGCATGTTTCAGCAGACCTGCCCAGTTTGCCACGGCGAGGGCACCATTATTGAAAAGCCCTGCCGCAAGTGTCGTGGTGATGGCAAAGTTGCCTCGGATGAAACGCTGCCCATCAAGGTGCCGGCCGGTATCGCAGACGGCATGAGTGTCCGTGTGCCCGGCAAAGGCAATGCGGGCATCAATGGCGGACAGCGAGGCGACCTCTACCTGCGGTGCAGCGTGGCGGAGAGCGAACTCTTTGAACGTGACGGGCAGGATTTGATTCTGCGCCTGAGCGTTTCGCCCACCCTTTTGGCCCTGGGCGGTGAAATCCCGGTGGAAACACCCAATGGCACCGCCACACTGAAGATTAAGCCCGGCACAGCAAATGGGTCGGTTCAGCGTTTACGCGGTCAGGGTGTCTGCGCGATTGGACGCCATGGCACAGGCGATTTGCACATCGTACTCATCGCAGAAACGCCGCAAGCCCTCTCCAGAAACCAAATCAAGTTGATGGAACAACTCCAGCAGGAAGAGAGCGACAAGACCTATCCTGCCCGTACCAAGCAGAGCAAGGCGGCAAAAGCCTTTGCTGAACGCCGTGCGAAAAAAGCCTGATTTCTCTTTAATTCACCCTGAAAGGAGCCGTTATGGAACTCTCTTCTCTCACTGCTGTCAGCCCGATTGATGGCCGTTATGCCGATAAAACCGCGCCGTTACGCAGTATTTTCTCTGAATATGGCTTGATTCAGCGCCGTGTGCGTGTAGAAATCGCCTGGCTTCTGGCCCTCTGTGACGAACCGGGTCTTCCGGAAACGGGCACACTTTCCGATGCTCAGCGTGCTGCCATTCAGGCGATTGCCGATGATTTTTCGTTAGCCGATGCCCAGCGTGTGAAAGAAATTGAGGCGACCACGCGTCACGATGTGAAGGCAGTGGAATACCTGATTCGCGAAAAACTGCCTGCAGACTGTGCCCAGTTGAGCGAATTTATCCACTTCGCCTGCACCTCAGAAGACATCAACAATATGTCGCACGCCCTGCAATTGCGCGATGGCCTGGCCGTTTTGCGCGCCGCCCAGAAGCAGTTGACCGACACCTTGAAGACGATGGCCAATGACACCATCGCTCTACCTATGCTCGCACACACCCATGGTCAGCCAGCCAGCCCGACCACACTGGGTAAAGAGCTCGCCGTTTTTGTTCACCGTCTGAATCGTCAGGCTGCGCAGATCGATGCGATTGTGCTGCCAGCCAAGATGAATGGCGCCGTGGGTAACTACAATGCTCACACCTCCGCCGCACCGGATGTGGACTGGCCGGCCCTCGCACGCCGTGTCATTGAAAGCTTTGGGCTCAGTCAGAACCCCTACACCACGCAAATTGAAAGCCACGATGGCATGGCCGAACTCTTCGATGCGTTGCAGCGTTGGAACCGCATTCTCTTTGATCTCGACCGCGACATCTGGATGTATGTGTCGATGAAGTATTTGAAGCAGAAAGTGGTGGCTGGCGAAGTGGGCTCCTCCACGATGCCACACAAGATCAATCCGATTGACTTTGAAAACTCAGAAGGCAATATCGGTCTGGCAGAAGCAATCCTCGGTCACCTCGCACGGAAGTTGCCTGTGAGCCGAATGCAGCGCGACTTGACTGACTCCACCGCTATCCGTAATATCGGAGCCGGCTTTGCTTACTCGTTGATTGCAGTCGCGTCTACGCAGCGTGGTCTTGGACGTATGAGTCCGAATGAAGCCGCACTCGCCGCAGATCTCGATCACGCATGGGAAGTGTTGGCGGAGCCTATCCAGACAGTCATGCGCCGTTATGGTGTGCCTAACGCTTATGAAAAACTCAAAGCATTAACCCGTGGCAATGCCATGACTGCAGAAACGATCCGTGCCTTCATCGGAACGCTTGAAATTCCACAGACCGATAAGGATCGTCTGTGCGCCATGACTCCGGCCGATTACATCGGTCTCGCCGCGCAAATGGCGCTCTAATCCGTACCTTCCGGGCAATCTCTGCCAAGCGCTCAATGCCAAGCAGAGCATCAATCCACACGACCTGTGGACACACATCAGGCAGACGGCACACCAAATGCCGTCTGTTTTCTTTAATAGGATAGCTGCTGTTTTCCTTCATTTAGATAAGCAAAGCAACAGGAAAATGCATCAAAACGGAATAAAGTCCTTTGGGATTTTCCCTCCAGCGTGATACAATAAGAAGCATTCTTATGGCATCTCCGTCACGTATCTTCACCTACTCTGCGGCATTTCACGGGCTGATTCTTCTGCTCGCGTTGATTTTCTGCACCGATGGATGTATCAACCGTCCGCCACAAGAGGAAATCATCCCGATGGAATTTCTCGTGGTGACCGAAGAAAATGCGGCCGATGTCCTGGCAGAAGAGCCCAATGACGTGGTGGAACCTGAGGTTGAGCCGGAACCTCCTGCGCCCGACCCGTTGCCAGAATTACCACCGCCACCGGATCCTCTTCCCGAACTCCCGCCAGAACCCGAACCTTTACCGCCGCCACCCGTGCCGGATCCGCCTAAACCAAAGCCCAAACCTGAGAAAAAGGTAGAGCCCAAAAAGCCGGAAAAGAAACCGGAACCCAAGAAGCCCACCTATAAAAAGCCAGCTGAAATCAAGATCGGTAAGCGCGTCGGACCTGTCACTACGGGAAAGAAAAACCCAAAGAAGGCCGCCACAGAAAAGGCACTTTCCAAAGAAGAAATTGCCAAACTTCTGGCTGCTGGAGCAAAAAGCGGATCAAAAAATCAAATCCCTCCCAATGATGCCTCTCGCTGTTATGGCGTCATTCAGCGCGCATTTCAGGATGCGTGCAACCAATATGGTTTGGAAACTTCGCCCACAGGGAAGGAACCTGAGGTTTCCATTACCTTTGGTCCTAATGGAGCGGTGTGCTCAATCAAAATTGCAAAGACTTCAGGAAATCAAGCCTACGATGGCCAGATTCTCCAGGCCTGCAAACAAGTGCGGCGTGTATCGGGTTTGTCACAGGACTTTCTCAAAACTTATTCAACCGTCACCCTGCGTCTAAATATTGACTGAGGGCTTCCATTTCTGTGCCACCGCCCTGAATGATATGGCACAATGTGGCAAAAAGTCTGCCATTTTAAGAATTAAATGTGCCGGATTGACGTTCTGATATGCCAATCTGGCTTTTTCTTTCATATTTTCATTTTTTGGCACACTGCTTGCAATATAAGGGTGATGTGCCCGTCTGGCACATAGAGGAGGATCTGTTATGGATATGAATAAAATGACGGAAAAGGTGCGTGAAGCCCTGGGTCTGGCGCAGCAAGAGGGGATTCGCCGCCATCAACAAACGATTGAACCGGAGCATCTGCTATGGGCACTCCTGTCACAGGAACGCGGTCTGGCAGAGGGGTTATTGACCAAGTGCGCCATTTCTACCGAGATGGCCCGGACAAAGTGTGCCGATGCAATGAACCGTTTGCCGCGCGTTACCGGTTCTACAGAAGCGGATAAGGTCTATATTTCGCAACGTTTGAATGAGATTCTGGTCGATGCTTTTGATCGGGCCAAGCGTATGGGCGATGCGTATGTATCGGTGGAGCATGTGTTACTCGCAATGGTTTCGCGCATTCCAATGTTGAAAGACTTGGGATTGACGGAACAAGCCCTGCTCAAAGCATTGAAAGAGGTGCGCGGCAATCAGCGGATTACCAGCGATAATCCAGAAGAAAGTTATGAGGCATTGAAGAAATATGGTCAGGATCTGGTGGAATTAGCCCGCGCAGGCAAACTGGATCCGGTCATCGGACGCGACACAGAAATCCGCGATGTCATCCGCATTCTCTCCCGCAAGACGAAGAATAATCCGGTTCTTATCGGCGAACCCGGCGTGGGAAAGACGGCCATTGTCGAAGGGCTTGCCCAGCGTATTCTGCGCGGAGATGTGCCTGAAGGCCTGAAAGACCGCACCATTTTCGCGTTGGATATGACAGCCCTTATGGCTGGAGCAAAGTACCGTGGCGACTTTGAAGAACGGTTAAAGGCGGTACTACGCGAAATAAAAGCCAGCGAAGGACGCATTATTCTCTTTATTGACGAGATTCACACCATTGTCGGTGCCGGTAAAACGGAAGGTTCCAGTGATGCTGGAAATATGTTGAAACCGATGCTGGCGCGTGGCGAATTGCACTGTATTGGTGCTACCACCTTAGCCGAACACCGCCTGTATATGGAAAAAGATAAGGCTCTTGAACGTCGCTTTCAGCCCGTTTTGGTCGGTGCTCCAACAGTTGAAGATACTATCAGTATTTTGCGCGGTTTGAAAGAACGCTTTGAAGCCCATCACAATGTTCGAATTCAAGATACCGCACTGGTCAATGCCGCTGTCCTGAGTGATCGCTACATTCAGGAACGTTTTCTGCCCGATAAAGCGATCGATCTGCTGGATGAAGCCTGCGCAGCCATTCGTACAGAAATGGATTCCATGCCCGCTGAACTCGATGAACTAAGCCGTAAAGTGATGCGTTTGGAGATTGAAGAGGCTGCACTTGCCCGGGAAAAGGACGAAGCTTCTGCGCGCCGTTTGGAGGAATTGCGCCGGGAATTGGCCGATGCGCGAGCCGCTGCCGATGGTTTGAAGGCAAAATGGCAAGCCGAAAAGCAAAGCCATGAAGCCTCCAAAACGCTTCGTACGCAGTTGGATGAGGTACGTCACGCTCTGGAAACCGCCCAGCGCACCTACGATTATGCCCGAGCCGGAGAGTTACAGTACAAGATTATTCCCGAATTAGAAGCCAAACTTAAAGCGACTGCTTCCGATGGTGCAGATGTAATGTTGCGCGAAGTCGTAGGACCGGAGGAGATTGCCGAGGCGGTAAGCCGTTGGTCAGGCATTCCTGTTGCCAAGTTACTGGAGGGCGAACGCGAAAAGTTGCTGCTGATGAGCGATGCGCTTAAGGCAAAAGTGATTGGCCAGGACGATGCAGTTAATGCCGTTTCTGATGCAGTTTTACGCGCACGTGCTGGTATCCGCAACCGCCGCAAACCGATTGGCGCTTTCCTTTTCCTGGGACCAACAGGTGTCGGTAAGACTGAATTGGCGCGCGTATTAGCCGAACAACTCTTCGACAGCCGTGATGCGATGACGCGAATTGATATGTCTGAATATATGGAAAAACACAGTGTCAGCCGTCTGGTCGGCGCACCTCCCGGCTATGTTGGCTACGAAGAGGGCGGACAACTCACCGAAGCCGTTCGCCGTAAGCCCTACTCTGTGGTTTTGTTAGACGAAATTGAGAAAGCACATCCGGACGTCTTCAAACTTTTCCTGCAGGTCTTTGATGATGGCCGCTTGACGGATAACAAGGGTACAACCGTCAGTTTTGCCAATACCATCATCATTATGACCTCCAATCTGGGTAGCGATTTAATCGCTCAGGCGGAACAAAAAGCAGGTGAAGCCGATGTGGAAACGCTGGTGGAAGCCCTCTTAAAGAGCAAATTCCCACCGGAATTTCTCAACCGTCTGGACGAAACGCTGATTTTCAAACCGTTGAGTCGCGGAAGTCTGGAGAAGATTCTGGATTTGCAATTAAGCGATTTGTCGGCCCGTCTGGAGGAAGAAGGGTTCCGGTTGGAGGTTACTCCGGAAACGCGTGCTGCGCTCATTGAAGAGGGTTACGATCCGGAGTTTGGCGCTCGTCCGCTGAAACGCGTAATCCAACGCCGCTTAGAAACACCGCTTGCCCGCCGTTTGATTGCCGGAGAGATTCTTCCGGGACAGACTATTACGATGTAATCACCGCATCACATCACCAAAAAGAAGCCGCAGGGTCACTCCTGCGGCTTCTTTTTTTGTGGCAGATAGGCCTCACGTCATTTCAAGTTCGTCAAACGCCGGCAGTGGCAAATGTGCATCAGGCGTCCCTTCCGGGATGGCATCAATGTAGAGATCGCCGAAGTTTTCCGTTTGCGTGACGGTCAAATGTCGCAGCCGCAGCAGTTCCAAAAGAGCCACAAAGGTGATGATCACCTCTCCTTTCGGGGCGTCTTCAGGAAAAAGCGTATCAAAACGCAGGTGATTGGCCACGGCAATCCTGCCCAAAATGGTGTTGATTTTATCCGGCACGCTCCAGCGCATCATTTTGAGATGGCCAAAGGAAACGGTTTCTTTCGCGCGTTCCAGGACCCGTTTGAAGGCATCCATCAATTCAGATGTGCCGATATCTCCCAGTTTTTTAGCAGCAGCATCCACCTCTGGCGGCAGTGCATCCGGCGCAGCGCCCTTGGGATAAGATGCCGATTGCAACACTTCCCACCGCGCAAAGGTGTTTGCCACGTCCTTATAACGTTTGTATTCCACCAATTGCCGCACCAGATCCAACCGCGGATCCAGTGCTTCCGCATCGTCATCTGCCGCATCCGTGCGTTCATCTGCCGGGAGCAACATCCGACTTTTGATCAACATCAGCGTCGCTGCCATCACGATAAATTCGCCGGCCACGTTGATATCCAAAGCCCTCATCCGATCCAGATAGGCCAGATACTGCGTGGTGATGCGCTCAATCGGAATATTGTAGATATCCACCTCGTCCTTACGGATGAGATGCAATAAAAGATCCAAAGGGCCCTCGAAAGCATCGAGAGCCACTTTGTAATCATCAAATAAGGGCAGGGTTGCGTCCATTTCCGGAAGCGCGCGGATCCTTAATCCAGGCCAACCGCACGGCGCGCGGCATTTAAGGTGATCCGAGCCTGTGCGCGAGCCTTTTCGGCTCCGGCCTGCAGGACGGCTTCCACCTCTTCAGGATGTGCCACCAAATACTCACGGCGTTCGCGGAAAGGACCGAATTTGCGCTGATAAATCTCAAAGAGTGCCTTCTTGGCGTGGCCATAACCATAGCCGCCGCGCAGATAATTGGCACGCATTTCTTCCAATTCAGCCTCGTCAGCAAAGAGTTTGTAGAGCGCAAAAACGCGACACGCGTCGGGATCCTTGGGATCTTCGAGCGGCGTACTGTCGGTAGCGATCTTCATAATCTTGCCCTTAACTTCCTTGGGCGGATCAAAGAGGCCAATCGTATTATTGTAACTCTTACTCATCTTCTGCCCATCCAGACCGGGAATCACCGCCACCGACTCGGAAATCATCGGTTCGGGCAATTTGAAGACCTCTACTCCATACGCCTGATTGAACTTTGCCGCCACGTCACGCGTCACTTCCACATGCTGCTTCTGATCACGTCCCACCGGCACCACATCGCTCTGATAGGCCAGAATATCTGCCGCCATCAACACCGGATAAGCAAACAAACCATGGCTTGCGGCAATCCCGCGTGCCAATTTGTCCTTATACGAGTGGCAGCGTTCCAGCAAGCCCATCGGTGTGACCGTGGAGAGCAGCCATGCCAATTCATGCACTTCCGGGACATCTGCCTGACGGAAGAGGCACGCTTTGGTCGGATCCAAACCACACGCCAGAAAATCTGCCGCCACATCAAAGGTGGCCTGACGGAGCGCTTCTGCGTCATGCACCGTCGTCAACGCATGGTACTGAGCAATAAAAATAAAGGCTTCGCCCTTCTCCTGCATCCCAATCGAAGGTTGCATCGCACCGAAATAATTGCCCCAATGTAATTTTCCGGAAGGCTGAATACCGGTCAAAATCCGCATAATAAACTCCTTGAATAATGTGGCATAATACCAAAAATACGCCATTTTGCGCTATAATAGACGCCATGATTACTGAAATTACCAGCCTTGCGAACCCTAAAATTAAGCAAATTGTTAAACTTCGCCAGCGCAGTCATCGTGATGACGCCGGTATTATGTTAACCGAAGGTTACCGTGAAATCCGCCGTGCTCTGGATCATGGTTACCGTCCTAACGCCCTCTTTTATTGCGAAAAACTCTGGCTCAAGCACGAGAACGAACCCGCCATTCTCAAAGCCTGTGCCGATCTCGGCGCACATCTCTACGCCTGCACCGAGCAAGTCTTTGCCAAAATCGCCTATCGTGAGCGCCCTGACGGCCTACTCGCCACCGGCCCCCAAATCACTTGCCGTCTGGAAGACCTCAAATTACCCGAAGATGCGCTCGTGCTCGTCTGCGAATCCATTGAAAAACCCGGCAATCTTGGCACAATGCTCCGCAGTGCCGATGCCTCAGCCGTCAGTGCCGTCATCGTTTGCGACCCCTGCACCGACATTCATAACCCCAATGTCGTGCGCGCCTCTACCGGCACCCTCTTCACACTTCCCGTAGCCGTGGCCGATGCCGCCTCCACCCTCGCCTGGCTCAAAGCCAATGGGTTTGCCATCATGGCCGCCACACCGCACGCCGAAAAACTCTACTTCGAGCAAAATCTCACCCAACGCGTCGCCCTCTGTCTCGGAAGCGAACAATACGGCCTCACCGCAGCCTTTATGAATCAGGCCGATCTGCGCGTCCGCATTCCCATGCTCGGCACTGCCGACTCCCTCAACGTTTCCGCCGCAGCCACCATTCTTCTCTCCGAAGTCGTCCGCCAGCGCATCCTCTCCGGGCAAATCATCCCGCCCGCAGCCAAAGCATGGCACGGCGAAGCCACGCATGACCACTAATCCAAATCCCAAAAGGAGCCAATGATGAACGATTGTATCTTCTGTAAAATTATCAAAGGCGAAATCCCCTCCTTCAAAATCTTTGAAGATGAACACGCCTATGCCTTTTTGGATATCAACCCGATTGAGCGCGGCCACACCCTCGTCGTCCCCAAATTCCATGCCAAAGAACTCTTCTTCCTCCCGCCGGAAGAACTCGCCAGCATCATGCCCGCCATTCAACGCACCGCCACCCTCTTAAAGAAAAAACTCGGCTGCGATGGCCTGGCACTCTCCCAACTCAATGGCGAAGCCGCCGGACAAACCGTTTTTCACGTCCACTTCCACCTGATTCCCCGCTACGCCGGCACCCCCATTGACTGGACCCCGAAATCGCCCGCCCCCACCATGGAAGAACTGGCCGCACTCCACCGTCAAATCATCGGCTAACCGCCCTCCCACAGCCGCAAGCCGGCCCATTCACCACAATCTGCCCCCATTGAAAGCGTGCCCTCCCATGCTCAAACACCTCTTTGGGTTGCTGATTCTTTGCGCCACACCTACGCTCTTCGCAATTGAACGTATGGTATGGCACGATGAATTTAATGCCCCCAAACTCAACCTTGCCTACTGGACACCGGAAATCAACTTCGTCCGCAATATTGATGCTGTCCAAATCTACACCGACCGTCCGGAAAACCTCTCCCTCACCAAAGGCTCCCTCACCCTCACCGCACGACACGAACACTTCAAAAACACCCGGTGGAACCCCAAAAGCCCCCACTGGTGGGAAAATCGTCAAGCCGCCGACTACACCTCCGGCTCCATCAACAGCCGCGACAAAGTGATGTTTCGCTACGGACGCATTGAAATTCGCGCCAAAATCGAGCACGGACGCGGCGTATGGCCCGCCCTATGGTTGATTGGCAACACCCCAGGAGGCTGGCCCACCTGCGGCGAAATTGACATCCTGGAATTTGTATCACAAAACCCAAACACCATCCACGCCACCCTCCACTACACCAAAAACGGCCAATACACCAATCCCACCAGCCCCCACCAAACCAAAAACGCCATCGCAGGCCAATGGCACCTCTACGGAATGAACTGGACCCCGGAAAAAATCGAACTCACCTTTGATAAAAACGTCATCTTCACCCACCTTTTAGACAACGCCACCCAAAGCGACGGCTCCAACCCCTTCCGCGACGGCCTCTACTACCTCATCCTCAACCTCGCCCTCGACGGATGGGCAGAGCCCCCGGTCCCCGAAGACTATCCCCGCACCTTCACCATCGACTATGTCCGCCTCTACCAAGACCCCACCATCAAAGGCACCCACCTCGAAATCAAAAAACAACCCCCTCGCCACCCCAAACCACGCCGCCGAAAAAAATAAAACCATGGCCCC